>CACZPV010000126.1 GCA_902783065.1 uncultured Ruminococcus sp. | reverse complement strand
TAAAGATTAAAGCTGCCGTCACCGGTAATCAGTGCGTTTTCATTCTCTACTGAGAATTTTACGGAGTTCGCAACTGCCATTATAAATGCTTCAAATTCCTCTTTAGTCATATCAGACTGAGCGGCAAGAAAGTGGATCGGTGCATACAGATTGCAGTCACGATAGGTTCCGCCGTAAACATCCATATAGGTTTCCCATGCTGCTTTATCGGTACCCTCATCCTTGACCTTGATCTTATATGTGATCTGATTGCCGTTGTCGGAAGTGACATTTGTATATTCTTCCTTACCTGAAAGATTCTTTTTGGCATCCTCAGCATTGAATGTGTGCAGCTTTAAATACACATCGATGCCATTTGTTTTTCCATCTTTTCTGTAGTAATAAGAATCCTCTACAAAGGTGCCGAAATAATTCGGATTCCCTGTACTCGGTTTCATCTCGTAACCGTCCAGCTTCGGCAGCTGGTAGTCCACGCTGATTCCATACGGCTCATGCTTGGTGGTAATATTTTCAAACTCTGTAAAGCTTGCGGAATCTGTACTGACTTCTTTGCTTTCTTCTTTAGTGTCTTCCTTACTGCTTTCATTTGAGCCTTCTTCACTGCTGTCAAATGCTGAGGTATCTGCGACAGAATTGTCCGCTGTAGAAGTCTCGCCGCCCGATGTGCCGCCGCAGGCGGCACAAACACCGCTCGCCTTTTTACAATCGCCTAAACCTATAAATATAAAAAACAATGCATAGCTATCTATATTCTTCTCAAAAAAACTTAAATCTCAGCCATGCTTTCGAAAGTATATCACGGCG
Organism: uncultured Ruminococcus sp.; assembly: GCA_902783065.1. GTDB lineage: Bacteria > Bacillota > Clostridia > Oscillospirales > Acutalibacteraceae > UBA1213. The sequence goes on along the minus strand of CACZPV010000126.1, from coordinate 4,889 downwards.
AGGCATTTTTGTCAAGTATTATTCAATCCCGAGCAAAAACGTATTTCTCTGGTGGAAATGCGTTCTGACTACCCTGTAAGTGTAAAATTATAGTTGGCAGCGGTACATAGCATCTGTGGGAAACGAAAAAAATTCACATTTAGGCTCCGGCGGCTCGCCGGGACTACCCTTGAGGAAAGAGTCTGAGGGTTGACAATAGGACGAGAAAAAGGTATTATAGTATTGTTCTGTAATGGTTGCGTAGTTTCATAAAAGCTTTGATGACTTTTATCACTGTGTCTGAACATTACAGAGTAATAAATAACTTACGGAAAGGAAGAATAATTTATGGGTAATTGGGGATACGAAGCAGTATTCTATCAGATATATCCGCTTGGATTCTGTGGTGCGCCTTTTGAAAATGACGGGGTTCAGGAACACCGTATTTTAAAGGTGCTTGACTGGGCAGATCATATAGCAGAGCTTGGCTGCAATGCTGTATATTTCTCTCCTGTGTTCGAGTCTGATACACACGGATATAATACAAGAGATTATTGTCGGATCGATTGCCGTCTTGGTACAAATGAGGATTTCAAGCTTGTATGTGATAAGCTTCATGAAAAAGGTATCAGAATTGTCCTCGATGGTGTGTTTAATCATGTAGGAAGGGGATTCCCTCAATTCAGGGATGTCTGCGAGAAAAAATGGGATTCTCCATATAAAGACTGGTTCAATATTAATTTTGACGGAAACAGCAGCTATAATGACGGTCTGTGGTATGAGGGATGGGAAGGTCACTATGACCTTGTAAAACTCAATCTCAAAAATCCTGCAGTTATCGATCATCTGCTCTCAGCGGTTAAATACTGGATCGAGTATTTCGGAATTGACGGAATACGTCTGGATGTTGCATATTGTCTTGACTTTGATTTCCTTAAAAGACTTCGCAGCTTTACTGATGGTTTGAAAGAAGACTTTTTCCTCGTTGGAGAACTTCTGCATGGCGATTATTCAAGATGGGTGAATAATGAGATGCTTCATTCAGCTACAAATTACGAATGTTATAAGGGATTGTTCTCAAGCTTCAACTCAATGAATATGTTTGAGATCTGTCACTCACTAAAAAACCGATTCGGTCCCGAACCATGGTGCCAGTATAAGGGAATGCACCTGCTCTGCTTTGCAGATAACCACGATGTTACCAGAATCGCAAGCATACTTTCTAATCCTGCACATCTGCCGCTTGTATATACAATGCTTTTCGGAATGCCGGGCATTCCCTGTGTTTACTACGGAAGTGAATGGGGTGCAAAAGCTGATAAGAGTCAGGGCGATCCGGCGCTAAGGCCTTCGTTTGACGCTCCTGAAAATAATGAGCTTACAGAACACATCCGCAGACTTGCCAAAGCACACAAAGAATGTAAAGCACTTTGCTGGGGTGATATAAAAATTCCGGTTCTTACAAATAAACAGTGTATTTTGCAGCGTGATTTTGATGGACAGCGTGTTTTTGTTGCTGTCAATGCAGACGATCATCCGTATACCGCTCATTTTGACGCAGGTTATGGACATGCTGATGATCTTGTTACCGGTACAGTACATGATTTTGGCGGAGGAAGCGAAATGGCACCAATGAGCAGTCATATCTGGCTTTGCAAATAATCCATTAATACAAATTTAGCTATAATATTTCATTAAGGATAAAATCTCAAATTGCCGCAGATACACAAAATAGTATCTGCGGCAATTTCAGATGAAAACAAATAGATTATCTGTTGAAATCCTTTCCAAGTATCTGTGAGAGATTATCCATAATAGCTTTTGCAACATCCGGTTTGTTCATAGAATAAACATGAACATTGGTAATACCATTTGCATAAAGATCAATTATCTGATCCGTAGCATAGGCAATTCCAGCCTGCTTCATTGAATCGGGATCCTGACCGAAATAGTCAACTATGCTTTTGAAACGCTGAGGCATGAAAGATCCGGAAAGCTTTATCGCTCTTTCAACCTGATTGGCATTTGTTATCGGCATTATTCCGGGTATTACAGGAACAGTTACACCTGCTTCCCTGAGCTTATACAAGAAATTAAAAAACAGATTATTGTCAAATATCATCTGAGTAGTAAGAAAAACTGCTCCGGCATCAGTCTTCTCTTTTATGTGAATTATGTCCTCTTTTTGATTTGGGCTTTCAGGATGTATCTCCGGATAGCATGCTGCACCTATGCAAAAATCATTACTGGAATTTTTTAATTCATTTATGAGCTGAATAGCATACTGATAATCCCACTTTGATCTGTCACCTTTTTCAAGTTCAGGCGTAAGATCGCCGCGAAGTGCCATAACATTTGTTATTCCGGCTTCTTTCATGGCGTTAATTTGGTGGATTACAGTTTCCTTGCTTGATGAAACGCAGGTCAGATGAGCAAGCGTGGGCACACCATACGAATCCATTATATTTTTTGCAATATCAAGCGTATAGCGGCTTGTTCCGCCGCCAGCACCGTATGTTACACTCATGAATGATGGATGATAACCTGCGATTTTTTCTGTAGCTTGTTTTACGCTTTCAAAGCTGGTTTCCTTCTTAGGCGGAAATACTTCAAAAGAGAGTGACATTTTATGATTTTTAAGTATTTCGATGATTTTCATTACAAATCCTCTTTCAGACATTTATTTTTTTATTATTGTATCATATTTTTCCATTTTTTACAAGCAACCCGGCAAGCTTCTTTTACCGCGTATGTGTTTACCCTGGGGGAAACCCTTTGTTTAAAAACAAATGGTTATCCCCCAGACCCCTTTCCTAAAAAAACTGAAACTAAAATTTTATTAATTCAATTCTACAATAAATCAATAAAAGCAGACGACTGATAAAACAGTTTAAGCCTAAATGGCTGTGGGAATTAAACCGACAGCGGCGGCTCGCCGGTGTCACGCTGGGAGACCAACTTTATTAATAAAAAAATCTTTTCCGGTAATATTATCTGGCCTTAAAAAGCGATGCAGATGATATAGATCCTCACGACCGGATATACGATTAATTTTATTTTCGCAGTCGAGAATTGCTCCAAATGACATTGATCTTACGATTTCTTCCGTATGTTCACTTTTAGCTCCGAATGGATACACAAACACAACAGGTGTTTTTCCGATGTTTTCTTTGATCCTTTGGTTACTGGTTATCAGATCTTCTTTTAGTCTTTTTTCATATTCAGCATCGGTTTCACTTCGCCGCTTGGCTGCACCATTCTTATCACCATCGATTCGGTGAAGATTATAAGTATGATTGCCGATTTCAATAATCCCTGCATCTGCCATTTCTTTTAATTCACTCCATTTACACTGTGACCATAAAGAACTGCGGTATTTTTCAGTTTCTGCTTCATCGGCAGATATACCAATAGGAGAAATGACAGCTTTATATCCGTATTTCTTTAAAACAGGAAATGCGTACACATAATTATTGTAATATCCGTCATCAAAGGTCAGAATAATTGGCTTTTCCGGCAGCGGTGTTCCCTTTTCAAAATAATTAATCAGGTCGCTGACAAAGATTGTTGTATAGCCATTTTCTTTCAGAAATTGCAGGTCGCTTTCAAATAATGCAGGAGGTATCATATATTTATTACGAAGCTTTTCACTTTCCGTTATCCCGTGATACATAATGATCGGAACAATCAAACCTGATTTTTCTTCGCATACAGTGCTGTAATCGCTATTAGCGCACCCAGTAAATAATAAACACATCAATGCTGAAATGATAATACATAAACTCTTTTTTATTATTTGCATTAAAAAAACACAACCCCTTTCAGAAAATCAAACCCTGTCATATTTTACCTATGCTTCTAATCACAATTTTATACTATTATATTATGATCAGAATTTGCAATTGATTTGTCACTACCCTTATACCACTCTGCACCTGGTTCTTGTCTTCTGGTTTATGTAAAAAAATTTGCAGCCCACATTGCTGAGGACTGCAAATAACTAAATATTTATGTTTTTATGCAAAAGGCAAATAATCATAATTATTAGTTTGTAATTGTTCTTTCTGTTTCCTTATCAAAAATATGAATCTTCTCAACGTCAAGAGCAATTTCAATCTCTTCACCTGCTTCTGCCATAGATGACGGATCAACACGTGCTACACAGGAGGTTCCTTCAATATTCAGGTAAATGTAAATTTCATTACCCATCAACTCTGTGATTTCAACACCTGCTTCGATAATGCTTTCCTCAGATCTCTCAAGGAACTCCGGCTCATCGTGGAGATCCTCAGGACGAATACCAAGTACAACTTCCTTACCTACAAAGTGTGAAAGAATGTTTTTCTTGTTCTTGGATTCCGGAAGCGGAATATCATATTTACCAAATCTGATGCCGTAATCATCACCGTCACGGATAATAGTAGCATCAATAAAGTTCATCTGAGGAGTACCCATGAATCCTGCAACGAACTGGTTACAAGGTCTTTCATAAAGGTTCTGCGGAGTATCAACCTGCTGAATAAAGCCGTCCTTCATAACAACAATACGGTCAGCCATTGTCATAGCTTCTGTCTGATCATGTGTTACGTAAATGAAAGTCGTACCGAGTCTTTTATGAAGTTTGGAAATCTCGGTTCTCATGGCGGTTCTCAGCTTTGCATCGAGGTTGGAAAGCGGCTCGTCGAGGAGGAATACCTTCGGGTCACGTACAATAGCACGACCCAAAGCCACACGCTGACGCTGACCACCGGAAAGAGCCTTCGGCTTACGTTCAAGAAGGTGAGCAATATCGAGAGATCTTGCAGCTTCTTCAACTCTTCTTCTGATTTCCTCAGGCGGAGTTTTTCTCAGCTTCAGACCAAATGCCATATTATCGAAAACTGTCATATGTGGATAAAGAGCGTAGTTCT
>CACZPV010000125.1 GCA_902783065.1 uncultured Ruminococcus sp. | reverse complement strand
TTTTTATATTAAATTAAGATCCGGCATCATGCTGCATTATACAGAAACCGTAAGCCAATGCGGTTCTGCGCCGGTAAAATCACTGTTCAATACCTCTCAGATTATATCACCTTTACAGGCATACTGCAAGGACTTTAAGCCATTTTCGGGATTTTTCACTAATTATTTACAAATTAAGCTAAGTTATATAAAAAATCAAATAAACTACCTCATCAATAGGAATAACATCCACCGCCGATAAACTCTCTGATCAGTGAATTTTCAGGAACCAGACTGCTGTCCACAGTTTCAAACTGTTCCAGTGCAGCAATAAGCTTCCGGACAAAACTGTAATGCGGATCAGACGATCCTATGCGCCGCAGCACCGGAATTGCCCATTCCTTCATAACACATGGTTCATATATATGAATCGAATTGACCGTAAAATCACTGGTATACCGGTAAGGACGTATATATTTTTTTTCTCCCTCTACTACCGTATCCCACATAGACAGCATATATTCCGGATCGACCTGACGAAAATGATAATCCCTCACAACTCGCCGGATAAAACGGATTTCCCTGTTGGTCAGGACGTAATCTTCATTATTTTTGATTCCCTGTTTTACGGCAGTATATACCTTCATAACTCTGGCTTTTGACTGTCCTTCACTGAAAATCGGATTCAATGCATGGATTCCTTCCATAATAATCACAGAATTATCTCCGAGATGTATTGTTTTTGTTTTTTCCCCGCGCCTGCTGTTAGCAAAATCATAGGTCGGTATAACACATTCTCCGGTAGTTGATAACTGAGCAATTGATTTCTTAATCAACGGAATATCAAGTGCCTCCACCGATTCAAAATCCGGTTTTCCGTCCGGCAGACGTTTTACATGTTCTTTTCCAAGGTAAAAATCATCCATGGAAATCAGCTGTACATCTGCTCCGTGTTTTGCAAGTTCATCAGAAAGCTTTTTGGAAGTAGTTGTTTTTCCGCTGCTGGAAGGTCCCGACAGCATCACTACATGGCGGTTTCCTTCCGTATTCAGAATCTGCTCTGCAATCCACTTAAGATCGTGTGTGTATACATCTTCCGTCATAGAAACAAGTGCCTTAGGATCGATACGTGCTTCCTCGTTGATTCTTCCGATATCACAGGCATAACGTCTGTATGTATTAAGATAATTCATCATAAAACTCTCTCACCTGCTCTTTTCTTTTCAGCATTTCCTCAAAACCGTTGATATATTCATATGGATATTTATAATTAAATATTCTCGTCAGAGATTCACTTTCCGGAACTTTTAATTTTGTTACCGCACCGGCTCCGCATCCGATTATTGTATGCGTTTCATCCATCACAAATACATTGTAAATTCCATCGAATCCGTCTTTTGACCAACCGACATTTTCAAGATTGCCCTCCATCCTTGTCTGACGATAAAGATAGTACGGATGATAAGTGCAGTCTGTAAGCTTCTTTTCGCAGTATTCAAGCATTCTGGCTGCCTCATTGCCGCTGTCTGTACTGATGCCCTTTCCCTCAAGCGTAAGCCTTGAAGACCTCTTTAGAGCAAGCGTATGTACAGTTATACTTGCCGGTGAAAGGCTGCTGATCTGATCAAGCGTTGCCATAAAGCTTTCTGCGCTTTCAGAGGGAAGTCCTGCTATCAGATCCATATTGATATGCCTGAAACCAATCTTTTTTGCAAGTTCATATGCATCCAGCGTCTGACGGGAATTATGTCGTCTGCCGATTATCTCAAGGACACGGTCATTCAATGTCTGAGGATTAATACTGATACGGTCAATGCCTCCGCTGTATATAGCATTCAGCTTTTCCTCTGTAATGGTATCCGGTCTGCCGGCTTCAACAGTAAATTCACGGCAGGTTGTCATATCAAAATTAGTTCTGATAACCCTGATCAATTCTGCCAGCTGTTCTGCATTGAGCGTAGTAGGGGTTCCGCCGCCGATATATACGCTTTCCAGACGCAATGCTTTTTTTCTTACAATATCGGCTGTAAATTCCAGTTCTTTGCACAGCAGTTCAAAATACGGCTGCACAAGCTTTTTGGCTTTTTCTACAGTCTGCGACACAAACGAACAATATGAACATCTTGACGGACAAAACGGGATAGATACGTACAGACTGAAAGACTTATCGGTACTCAGAGAAAGGATCTTTCTTTCGTATCTTTCCGTTACAGCACTGAGGTCTGTTTTTGCCTTTGAAACTTTTAATTCATTAATAAAATAATTTTTTGCATATGTTTCGCCGTACTGACCGGAAAGACGCCGGAACAGCTTGACGGGACGTACACCTGTCAGGATTCCCCACGGCTGGGTCTTTCCGCTGTATTCACAAAGAAGTTCATACAAGCAAACTGCCATTGACCGTTCCGCTGTTTTTTCAAAATCCGTGTCAGAAAGCGATACAGATGATATATTCTGCTTCTCAAAATCTTCAAAGCAGACTTTTACTTTGATTGTACAACATTCGCCGTCTTTTACGGCAGAAGTAATAATATACGGCTTTTCAAATTCTTTTGCAGATTCTGTTGTCACCGTAATTTTTTCATTGGGATAAAACAGTCTTACCAGATTTTCCATTTCATAATGATAAGAATGTCCCTCAATACAAATCATCATATGTGATATTCCCCATTGCAAAATTATGTTTTCTTTCAAAATCAAGGGTCGTTGCATTTCCGTGACCGCAGTAAAGCTTCAGGTTTCCATCAAGCGCCGCTATTTTTGCCGCAGATTCAAACATATCTCTGCTGCTGCCGGTAGGAAAATCCATCCTTCCTGTAGTACGGCTCATAATTGTATCTCCTGTAAACAGCATATCTTCAAATAAATAGCACACACCACCTCTTGTATGACCGGGTGTTCCGATTATCTTTATTGTTTTTTCTCCGAAAGGAAGCTCCATCCCGTCATTTACAGTGATATCAGCGGAAAAATGCTCGATTTGTACATCACAAAAATGTGATGAAAGATTTAATGCATCATTTTCAGTAAAAGAACTGTCATCCTCACTTATAACAATTTCAGCTGTGGGATATTTTCTTTTCATGGCTGCCGCATTGCCGATATGATCAAAATGACCATGAGTAAGTAAGATATACCGCAGTTTATTTCCACCAAAACGATCAATGCTTTCTTCTGCCTGCGGCGACGGTGCGCCGGTATCAACAGCAAAACACAGATTCTGTATATCGTCAAATACGATATAACAATTTGCCTGCAATTCTCCGACAGGATAACATTCTACTTTTATCATATCAGCTTCACTCCCATAAGCTTTTTATTTACAACCGAAAGGTGTTTCTCTGGGGGAAACCCTTTGTTTAAAAACAAAGGGTTATCCCCCAGCCCCCCTTCCTAAAAAACTGAAATTTTATTAAATCAGTTCTATACTGAATCAACAAAAACAGACGACTGATGAAAAAGATTAAACCTGAATGGTTGCG
>CACZPV010000124.1 GCA_902783065.1 uncultured Ruminococcus sp. | reverse complement strand
GACATTGATGATTTTTCTATAATAGTATGGTAGCAGAATTTGACCTTAAAGTCAAGACAAACTGTGCAAAACCGCCCGGCGAGCCGCAGGGTTGAAAAATATTCTCCCTAAAATTATGTATTTCCCCTTTTCAGATTAAGCTGATTTATGATATAATGATTAGTAAGCAATGCTGCTTTTTTGCCGTATGTTCATACGGAACCTTAAGCAGCGCAAATTAATGTAAAGGAATGATTGCGGTATGAAATTTGACGCTCAGGACTGTCTTTTGACGGAAAAATATCAGCTGACGTCTACTATATATGATTTCAGACTGAAAAATGCGGATCTGGCTGAAATAACAAAACCGGGACAATTTGCACATTTGCTTGTTCCCGGAAAAACACTTCGCAGACCTATTTCTGTTTGTGATGTCGAAAACGATACAATACGTCTTGTTTTTGAAGTCAAGGGAGAGGGTACTAAAATTCTTTCGGAAACAGATGTTGGCAGCAGCATTAATATGATTTGTCCGCTGGGAAATGGTTTTGATTTACCAAAAGATAAAAAAATAATCTTTATCGGCGGCGGTATTGGTGTTCCACCTATGCTTTACAGTGCTAAACAGGCTGGTAAAAATGCTGTTGTTATCAATGGTTTCCGTGATAAAAGTGCTGTTATTCTTACGGAGGATTTCCGGAAAATCGGTTGTCGTCTGATTGAAACAACAGATAACGGAAGCTATGGCATACATGGTTTTGTTACCGGACCTTTGGAGGAAGTTATCGACGAAGCTGATATGATTTGTGCCTGCGGACCTGCACCTATGCTGAAAAATATTGCAGGAATGGCTGCACAGCACCATAAGGAATGTTTTGTATCGCTTGAACAAAGAATGGCATGTGGTATTGGTGCGTGTCTTGGATGTGCTGTAGGCATCAATAAAGAGGACGGAACATTTACTTATAAACATGTATGTAAGGATGGTCCTGTATTCAGAGCAGAGGAGGTTGTATGGTAATGGCAGATCTGAGTGTCAATATTGCTGGTGTGGAATTTAATAATCCTATTATCGCTGCATCGGGTACGATAGGATTCGGACATGAATATGGAGAATTGTACCCGCTTTCCGTGTTTGGCGGAATTTCCTGTAAAGGTACTACGCTGAAAGAACGTCCCGGAAATCCTCCGCCGAGAATTGCGGAAACACCTATGGGAATGTTGAATGCAGTAGGACTTCAGAACCCCGGTGTGGAGCATTTTATTAATACCGAACTGCCGTGGTTGAAAAAACAGAATACGGTGGTTATTGCTAATGCGGCAGGAAGTACAGAAGAAGATTACTGTAAGATCTGCGAAATACTGTCTGATACGGATGTCGATATGGTAGAGCTTAACATTTCCTGCCCGAATGTAAAAGAGGGAGGAGCGCAGTTCGGTACTTCTCCGGAATCAGTAGAAAAAATAACGGCAGCAGTAAGAAAATACTGCACTAAGCCTTTGATAATCAAGCTTTCACCGAACGTTTCCGATATTGCAGCAGTTGCAAAGGCTGCGGAAGGTGCAGGCGCAGATGCTGTATCACTGATCAATACGCTTACAGGTATGAAAATTGATATAAATACACGCCGTCCGATTATTAAAAATGCAACAGGAGGCATGTCGGGTCCCGCTGTATTTCCTGTGGCTGTAAGAATGGTATATCAGGTAAAAAAAGCGGTAAAGATCCCTGTGATCGGTCTGGGCGGTATAACTACATGGCAGGATGCGGTGGAAATGATTATTGCAGGTGCAGATGCAATCCAGGTCGGTACAGTATTGTTTACTGATCCATATGCGCCTTTGAAAATCTCTGAAGGTCTTCACGGTTATCTTGATACGCATAATATCCCGTCCGTAAGAGATCTTACGGCAACAGTTGAGGTGTAATTTCTGATGACAAAGCTCATTATTGTCCGCCACTGTCAGGCGGAAGGCAATCTGAAACGTTTTTTTCAGGGAAAAATAGACAGCGATATTACCCCGAATGGCAGAGCACAGATAGGTGCAGTTACAGAACTTCTTGCATCAGAACCAATTGATGTATTTTATACAAGCTCCCTTAAAAGGGCAAGGCAGACGACAGATGGAATTAATGTATATCATAATGTTCCGGTAAAGACAGATGACAGACTTGCGGAGATCAATGCAGGTGACTGGGAAGGAAAACAGCTTACGGATATCGAAAAGGAATATCCGCAGGAATTTTCTGACTGGCGTAATGCCCCCGCCGTTTTCAAGGCACCGAATGGTGAATCCATGGCGCAGGTTTACGACAGGATGAAAGAAGCGGTTGATGATATTATCAGAGAAAATGAAGGAAAAACGGTATGTATTGTTTCTCATGGATGCGCAATTAAATGTCTGATGTGTTATCTTCATGGCTGGAAGGTAGAAAATGTTGCTGCAGTGCCGCTTGGAACCAATACTTCAGTTAATGTTGTAAAGACAGACGGAATAAATCTTCCTGAAATAGTGATGGAAAATTATACGGATCATCTGGAAATCATTCATTGATTTTTCAGTACTAAAAATATTATCCTCAGCCAATTTGTAAAAAGGCGAGGGTCAGTGCCGCCTGCGAATAAAGAGGAAACGGAAATGGTCATATTATCAGTGGATTACGGCAAGGTAAGGACAGGCATTGCCGTATGTGATAAAAACGAGGTTGTTGCCTCGCCTGTCGGAACAATTAAAGAATATAATATGGATGCTCTTGCTGAAAAAATCAGCAGTATAGCACAGGAAAAGGGTGCTCAGCAAATCGTTCTCGGATTGCCGCGGAATATGGACGGCAGTGAGGGTGAAAGCGCACAAAATGTCCGTATGTTCAAAGAGAAGCTTTTGCAGCTCAGCGGCATGGAGGTAGTACTGCGTGACGAACGCTGTACCACCGTTACGGCTTATGAATACCTCAATATGAATAATAAAAGAGGTAAGAAGCGCAAGGAAGTTGTTGACAGTGTAGCAGCTGTAATTATACTTGAAGATTATCTGAATTACAGGAGGAATCACTTATGAATGTTCTTCCAAGCCAGAAGCTTACGATCAGTCAGTTTTCATTGGGGCTGGCGGCAGGACTGATGCTGTTTTTGCTGCCGAATGATGCTAAAAATCAGATAGAAGCGGAAGGACTGTGTGAAGCGTATATTTTCCTGATATCGCTGGTGATAACCGGAGTCTTGTTTTTTATCACCAAGCGGTATGAGTCTGTTGGTATTTCGCTTATTACCATGTCGCTGCTTAATGGAGTGTCATTTTTGCTGGAGATCATTTTCGGATTTTCCGAAGATCCGAACGGATACTGGCCGGATCTGGATTCGTACAGGATTGTCAGTATGTTTTTGCTATGGATTGTACCATTTGTATTTTGTATGCTTATCCGTCTGTTGTCAAAGGGAAGCAGCGATAATAATGATACACGCAGAGGTTTTGCAAGGTTTATGTCATCCGGTATGAAGGCTTTGCTGATTATTTATGTTGTTGTTGTTATTTTTAAACTGATCATGCCTGATAAGCCATCTCAGGAAAGCAGAAAAATTGAATATATGATATTTGCAAGAATTATTGATTGTCTGAATGGTACTCATGAAAATGGTATACCTTATATCATGTGGCATTGTATAGTATTGGCGCCGCTGTCATTTTATCTTTCTGTATTGGTACCGAAATTCAAGATCTGGCAGATCGCTGTGATAGCCGCATCAGTGGGATTGGCAACGGAGGTAATGCAGTTTATTTTCAATACAGGTACTGCATGTACAGATGATGTATTGATGCTGATTGTGGGTGCAATACTGGGAATTGTAATAAAACGCTCGGTAGATAAGCTCAGAAGTATTCTGACCAATGGTGAAGATCCAAATATGCTTAGTTTTGATTATGTTCATTTACAGTTAAAACCAAAAGGAGTAGCTCAGGTTCTTACAGAAGAATAATACCTGAATCCGTGAAACTCAATTGTAACTCATATTAAATATACAGTAATAATGCGTTATTTTATACACTTTCGCTAATTCGGGTGCTCACCCGTAAGGTTCAGCTTTTCTGCCCGTCCCCCTGCCCCCTTCCCAGTGTGAAGGGGGTTTTTGTGTACTTCCCACTCGGAAGGGGAATTATTGTGGACGGCGGCAGGCGCGCTGCGCACGCCTGCCGCCTGAATGGATTAAAGCTCGTATTTTTTAAGAAGTTGACTTTTTATGTTATCTGATCGTCAAGAATGGGAAAAGCAAAATTTTCAAAAGCTTCCACCATTCTTGGGTGATGGATAACAAAGTGAATTGCCGGAGAAATATTTTTAGAAACCATAACCACTGTATTACGTATAATCGTAATGGTAATGTTGCGGAATCCGGAAGTGTTTCCGTAAGTAAGGGTACAATTGCTGTATTCAGAGGCGAATTTTTTGGTTTCTTTCAGGTGCAGAAGATATTCATTGTAAGTGCAGGGCAATACCTGATAAAAAAAGTTCTCCGGAAATGAAATATTTAACGGTGCTTTTATAAATTCTTCTTCAGTCAGTACAGGAATTTCAAATTCTGCTTTGTTGTCTTCCAGCATTTTACAAATGAGTTTCTTATATGTCCGTATGAAATTTTTTAATCGGTCAATTTCCGATTTTTTAAGGTTTTGACGTTTTGCAATCTGACACAGCAGATCATCCGTCAGTGTAAATGACGGAAGACTGCCGAAGATCATTTTTCTTTCAACGGGAAGGCTGAGAAATTTTTTGAAGAAATTGTTAAAAGGTATTTGATTGCTCTCAGTATAAATGTCCATCAGCGGATATGCTTTGGACAGCAGGTCGCTGGCTCTTTTACGATAATATTTTAGTTCTTCTTTATTGTTGGTAAAATAATATCGTCCGTCCTTATGACATGATGAAATGGCTTCCCCTGAAAGACTTGCCGCTCCTGATACTTTAATCATATGATGAAATATTTCACTTTGATTATTTTTCAGGTAATACGGGGAAATCTGTCCGGTCATATACATCGGAATATAGCTTTCCAGTCCGAGCATCATTTCCTCAAACGGACGGCTTATGTCGTGGATCATATGAAGATGAAGTCCCTTTTTGAGCATCATTGCCGTTCCGAACATCCATTTTTTAGGAAATTCTTTATCTTTTGCCATTTCTTCCATGGGCATATCGCTGTATATAATAATATCGTCTTTTGACTTGGAGAGTATAGTGGCTTTGATGAAATCCATTTCCAGTTCCATCATTGCGGCAAGACCACTGCCTTTTTTTGTGGAAGGAAAACGAAAGGGAGAGGTGGGAAGCTTGATCTTATCAAAACGAATTGCCTTAATATATTCATCCAGATCAAATTCATCCAGTTTAAGGAGAAATTTATCCATATGATACGTGGGCATTATAGGATCGTTTGCACCGAGCCATTTATATATCTTTTTTGCGGCGGTTTCTTCGTTTTTCAGCGTATCCGCATTGCATCCGATCAGTTCGGCAAGCTCCGGAATCTTCCCAAAAGCAAATAATCGTCTTGATGCAAACATGGATATATCTGAATTGAATTTCTGAATCTGTGACGGCTTTCGCTTGCCGGACAGGATTCTGGAGATATAGGATGGATCAAAATTCAGACCTTTGGCAAGCTCACTTTTTGATATTTCCATACATTCGGTCAGTTTGTTTAAATTAGATACATAAATATTAAATTCAACATTTATTCCATCATTAAGAGATTCATATAGTGTATGATATATCTCTGCTTCGGACAGTTTATTGTCGGAAAGCTTACTAAGTCCTTCCGACAGCTTTTGAATCGTATCACTTTTACGTGTGGGTTTTCTGCTGCCCTTACGGTATCTGCCGATTGTTTCGGCGGAAATTCCGGACAGATCAGATAATCCCTTATTGGTACAGCCCACCTTTTCTATATAACTATTCAATATCTCGTTAAATTCCATTCATATCACTTTCCGAATTTTTTAGTGTTGGCTGAATCCGTGAAATATGTACGGATTCAGGTAACAGTATTATTATAAACGATTGCAGTTTAAAAAGCTATATTCTGTCCGTTTTGGCAATGACAAAATTGGCAGTTTAAACAATATTGCCGCCAGCGGGACGCTGGACCCTCACTAATCCCCGCAGCCATTTAGGCTAAAACATTTTCATCAGTCGTCTGCTTTCTCGGTTCATGATAAGTTGAATTATTAAAAATTAAAGTTCAGT
>CACZPV010000123.1 GCA_902783065.1 uncultured Ruminococcus sp. | reverse complement strand
GCTTCCGGCGCTAAACTTACAGTCACTCAGGATAGGGTGTTTATGCACGGTAATGCGATTGAATGTCGTATTAATGCTGAGGATGCGGAGCATGATTTTCGGCCGGGATGCGGAAAAATCAATTTTATTCATATTCCGGGAGGTCCCAATGTCCGTTTTGATACAGCTATATATCAGGATTATTGTATACCGCCGTATTATGATTCTATGATTGGTAAGGTGATAGTACAGGCGCGTTCCCGTGAGCTTGCTATCAGAAAGATGAAAATGGCGCTGAGTGAATTGACGATCAACGGAATTAAACATAACAGGGATCTTCATGTTGATATTCTGTCCGATCCGGACTTTGTTTCGGGTGAATATACTACAGATTTTATGGAAAAAAGACGCCAGCGTAAAGAAAGTGACGGCAATTAACAGCCGTGTACATAAAACACCGTATACAGCCTGATTTTGCTGTACGGAGATTGGTCGGGTGAAGCATTGAATACATCAGATATTTTTAACTTTTTAAAGCCGAAAAATGAGCTTGAAAATCAGGGAGAATCGGTTGAGAATCATCCGTTTATTCCTAATGAACTCTGGGTAAAATGTCCCGTATGTAAAAATCCGGTTCTTTCTTCAGATCTGAACGAGAATTTCAAGGTATGTCCAAAATGCGGCTATCATTTCCGCATTGGCGCAAGGCAGAGAATTGAGATTACCGTTGATGCAGAAAGCTTTGAAGAATTTGATGCAGAATTGACATCAACAAATATTATCGACTTTCCCGATTACACGAGAAAACTGAAAAATGCTAAGCTTAACAGCAGAGAAAATGAGTCCGTAATCACAGGCAGAGCAAAAATAGGCGGCTGTGAAACGGTTCTTGCTGTGATGAATTCACAGTTTATGATGGGATCAATGGGTACAGTTACAGGAGAAAAAATTACCAGAGCCTTCGAATACGCAACAGAAAACAGTCTTCCTGTGATTGTATTCACAGTATCAGGCGGCGCACGTATGCAGGAGGGAATTTTATCTCTTATGCAGATGGCTAAAACAAGCGGTGCAGTAAAGCGCCATAGTGATGCCGGATTGCTTTATATTACCGTTCTGACGGATCCGACAACGGGCGGTGTTACGGCAAGCTTTGCAATGGAAGGTGATATTATTCTTTCTGAGCCGAAAGCACTGATCGCTTTTGCCGGACCGAGAGTAATTGAGCAGACTATCCGACAGAAGCTTCCGAAGGATTTTCAGTCGGCAGAGTTTTTGCTTGAAAAGGGATTTGTTGATAAAGTTGTTGCCAGAAGTGAAATGAAAAAGACACTGACTAAACTTTTGATTCTTCACGGCTGTGGAACAGAAGCGATTGAAAAGGAGGGCGATTGAGTAATGAGTGCTTATGATAGCGTAACTGCCGCAAGAGCAAATGATCGCCCGACTGCCATAGATTATATTACTAAAATCTTTGGAAACAGCTTCATTGAATTGCATGGTGACCGGCATTATGCCGATGATAAGGCAGTAATCGGCGGAATTGCCGAACTTAACGGCAAACCTGTTACTGTTATTGCTATTGAAAAGGGCAGAAATCTGAAAGAACGAATGGAACGGAATTTTGGTTCTGCACATCCTGAGGGCTACAGAAAAGCACTTCGTCTGATGAAGCAGGCGGAAAAATTTCATCGTCCGGTCCTTTGCTTTGTAGATACTTCAGGCGCATATTGCGGTATCGGTGCAGAGGAAAGAGGACAGGGACAGGCAATTGCTGAAAACCTGATGGAAATGATGACATTGAAAACACCGATTTTGTCTGTTTTAATAGGTGAAGGCGGCAGCGGCGGTGCATTGGCGCTGGCAGTGGCAGATGAAGTGTGGATGCTGGAAAATGCAATTTATTCCGTTATTTCACCGGAAGGCTGTGCAAGCATATTGTGGAAGGATTCTACTAAAACAGCGGAAGCATCTGAATGTCTTAAACTGACGTCACAGGATCTTTTTAAGCTGGGCGTTATAGAGCGGATAATCAGAGAACCAAAAAATCTGGACAGTGTGATGTTTGATAGTTTTAAAACACTTATAGCACAAACTTTTGATAAATTAGAATCGTTTGATACGGAAACACTGCTGAATAAAAGATATAACAGGTTCAGAAAATATTAAATGTCAGCAGATCTGCAAGAATTTTAATGCAGCAAAACAATTAAGAAGAATATTTTTTGTTTGCCGCCCCGCCTTCGGTGCAATGGCGTCAACTTAAGAAAATTTAAAGTTTCGCCCGCCTTTTCAAAGGCGGTAGGGTCCAGGGCAGAGCCACTGGTTGCGCTCCGCAGAGCGAGAAATCCTTTGCATGAGAATCGCTCCGCAAGGGGTTGCGGCGTACACGAAGCAATCTGCCTTGCTGCCGCAAGGCAGCAAAGTATAAAACCTTAAGTTGCCGCCCCGCCGAAGGCGGGGCGGCAAACAAGGATTATGGAGAATATGGTGATGATCAAATAATGTCTGAATTGAATATTGTGCTTGTTGAACCTGAAATTCCGCAAAATACGGGAAATATTGCCCGTACCTGCGCAGCTACAGGTGCAAGACTGCATATTGTAAAGCCGATGGGGTTTACACCTACTGATAAGCATTTAAAACGGTCGGGACTGGATTACTGGCAGTATCTTGATCTGACATATTATGAGAATCTTGACGATTTTTTTGAAAAAACAAAGGGTGCAGCATATTATTATTTTTCCACCAAGGCACCAAGAAAGTTTACTGATATAACTTACCCCGATCAATGTTATATTGTCTTCGGGAAAGAAACAAAAGGGCTGCCCGAAAAGCTGCTGCATGAAAATCCTGAAACCACTGTTCGTATCCCGATGATAAGTGATGCAAGAAGTCTTAATCTGTCAAATTCAGCTGCAATAGCTGCTTACGAGGTACTGCGCCAGTGGAATTATCCCGAGCTGCAAAATTACGGCAGATTAAGGGAATTTGATTGGGATAATTTTTCGTTTTTGGGTTAACCTGCCAATACTGTAGTTTAAGTAACAAATTGAATCCGTTTTACTTTTCATCAATATCGGGTTTTACGGATTCAGGCAAAAATATTTTTGTGAAGTTTGAAATAAGCTGTAATCACAGAACAGCCGATTTTAAAAAGGCGGCACTAAACCGCTCTAAAAGTCAAAAAGTGGTCGTTTTTGACGCAAATGATGCGAAAATGGCGGACTACAGCGGAGAAAAAATGGAAATACATGGTATTGAAAACCGCATGAGTAGAACAATTTCAGACTTTTACAATCGAATATAAACACAGAAAAAAGGGAGAAAAGAAAAAATGATAACGGTAAGTAATGTGTCTGTAAATTTCAGCGGTACTCCGCTGTTTTCAGATGTTAATTTAAAACTGACAGATAATAACTGCTACGGAATTATAGGTGCAAACGGAGCGGGAAAGTCGACTTTTCTGAAAGTACTTTCCGGTGATCTTGAGCCGACAAAAGGTGAAGTTATAATTCCGGAAAATACAAGAATGTCTGTCCTTAAACAGGATCATTTCGCATTTGACGATTATACGGTTCTGGATACAGTTATTTACGGCAATAAAAAGCTTTATGATATCATGAAAGAAAAAGATGCTATCTATATGAAAGAGGATTTCTCTGACGAGGACGGTATCAGAGCTTCTGAACTGGAAGCTGAATTTGCAGAAATGAATGGCTGGGAAGCGGAAAGTGATGCTTCCAAACTGATACAGGGACTTGGACTATCAGAAGAAATTCTGTATTCACAGATGAGCGGTCTGACCGGAAATGAAAAGGTAAAGGTGCTTCTGGCACAGGCATTATTCGGAAATCCGGAAATCATACTTCTTGACGAGCCTACCAATAACCTTGACATTAAGGCAATAGCATGGCTGGAGGATTTTATTCTTGACTATCAGGGAACGGTTATAGTAGTATCTCATGACCGTCATTTCCTCAATACAGTGTGTACACATATGGTGGATATTGATTATAATAAAATAAAAATGTATGTGGGCAACTATGAATTCTGGTATGAATCCAGCCAGCTGATCCAGTCTATGATCAAACAGCAGAATAAAAAAACTGAGGAGAAAATCAAGGAATTGCAGACTTTTGTTCAGCGATTTTCTGCCAATAAGTCTAAATCAAAACAGGCAACCTCCCGAAGAAAGCTTCTTGAAAAACTGACTGTTGAGGAAATGCCGGCATCTTCACGCCGTTATCCCTTTGTAGGGTTTACTCCTGACAGAGAAGTGGGTAAGGAAGTGCTTTATGTTGAAAATCTTTCTAAAACAATTGATGGAGAAAAGGTGCTGGATAATATTTCGTTCCGTATTGAGCGAACAGATAAGGTCGCATTCCTTTGTGACAATGAAATCGCAGTAACTACGCTGTTTGAGATACTTATGGGAAATATGGAGCCTGATGAGGGAGAATTTAAGTGGGGTAATACTACAACACAGTCCTATTTTCCAAAGGATAATACTGCTTTCTTTGAGGATAATGATGATTCCATTATTGATTGGCTTCGCCAGTATGTGCGGGGAAATGACAATACCGACACATACCTCAGAGGTTTTCTCGGCAGGATGCTGTTTTCCGGAGATGATGTGTTTAAGCCGGTTAAAGTGCTTTCAGGCGGTGAGAAAGTAAGATGCATGCTTTCACGTATGATGATGTTCGGTGCAAATGTATTGGTGCTTGACCAGCCGACCAACCATCTTGATCTGGAATCAATTACTGCCGTTAATAAGGGACTTTCAAACTTTAAGGGAGTTGTTTTGTTCACATCTCATGACCATGAATTTATTTCTACAGTTGCAAATAGAATTATCGTTCTTGAGAAAGACGGTATTAAGGATATTACAAGATCGTATGACGAATACCTTGCAGAAAAATATCAGGTAGAGGGGTGACCAATATGGCAGAATCAGATAGGGCCGATGATTTTTTGAATACATACAGAGAACTGGAAGAAGCACTCAATAATAAATATAATACAGATGAAAAAAAATTCGGCAGTCCTATCGTTCGGTTTCTCAGCGAAAAGGAAAGTAAACCTTATCGCGAGAATCTTGATATCTGCCGTGAAATACGAAACTTTCTGAGTCATCATTCGGAATTCAATGGTGAAAGAATTATACAGCCATCCGAAGCAATGATACAGTTTCTGAAAGATGTAACGGACTTTATTAAACGTCCTCCGCTTGCACTTGAATTTTCTACTCTGTTTGCGGATATATTAAAAACAACGCTATCTCAGAAAGCACAGACTGTAATGAAAAAAATGGACAGACAGGGTTTTTCTCATGTTCCGGTGATAGATAACGGCGAATGTATTGGTGTATTCAGTGTAAGTACCATATTTACTTATTCTCTTAGTAACGGTATGACAAGTCTGAGAGATGATATGCTGATTTCGGATTTTGGAGAGATGCTTAGTTTTAATAATCATTCGGCAGAACGTTTCCGCTTTGTGGGACGCCAAGCAACAATTTATGAAGTACGTAATGAATTTGAACGTAAAAGTCGTAACTCAAAACGTCTTGCAGCTGTATTTATTACAGATAACGGCTCGTCAAAAGGTCGGATACTGGGAATGTTGACTCCCTGGGATGTAATAGATTATTGAGAAAAATTAATCCTGTTTGTTTGCTGCCTTGAAAAGTCAGGTACAGATTTATTATTTAGCTGTAATATGGCGGTCATCTGCGGCAGTTTTCAAAATCCCTATGTACCAGAGGTGAAAAAATGAAAAAAGTAATGGTTGCAATGAGCGGCGGGGTGGACAGCTCTGCAGCAGCAGCAATTCTGCAAGAGCAATATGAAGTAACAGGTGTAACACTGCGGTTATTTACCAATGAGGACATACAACTCGACCGCAGCCGCACTTGCTGTAGTCTGGACGATGTTGAGGATGCAAGAAGCGTGGCTAATAAGCTTGGTATTCGTTTTTATGTATATAATTTCGGAGATCGTTTTAAAGAATGTGTGATCGATAAATTCAACCATGCATATATTAATGGTCTGACACCGAATCCTTGTATAGACTGCAATCGTTATATCAAATTTGACGCACTTCTGAAAAGGGCAGAAATGCTGGAGCAGGATTACATTGCTACCGGTCATTATGTACGCAGAAGGTATGATGAAAAAACCGGAAGATATCTTTTGCTTAAGGGAATAGATCCTGCCAAAGATCAGAGCTATGTGCTTTATGGAATGACACAGCAGCAGCTTGCGAAAACGCTCTTTCCTATAGGAGAACTGACAAAACCGCGGACAAGGACGATTGCTGAACAATACGGTCTTGTGAATGCGGATAAGCCTGACAGTCAGGACATATGTTTTGTACCTGACGGAGATTACGCACGGTTTATTGAAAATTATACTGGTCAGACATTTCCGGCAGGTGATTTTACGGATAAAGACGGTAATGTTCTCGGCAGACACAGCGGAATTATCCGTTATACTGTGGGACAGCGAAAGGGGCTGGGTATAGCACTGGGAAAACCGGCATATGTGATTTCGAAGGATACAGACAAAAATCAGGTTATTCTCGGGGATAATGATGATCTTTTTAGTGATACTGCATATGCATATGATGTTAACTGGGTGTCCGTAGAATGTCCTGACAAGCCGGTCAGGGTTTGTGCGAAAGTCAGGTATAATCAGAAAGAGCAGCCTGCAACACTGTATCCGCTTGAAAATGGAAATATAAAAGTTGTCTTTGACAGTCCTCAAAGGGCAATTACCTACGGGCAGGCATTGGTATGCTATGACGGAGAGATGCTGCTTGGCGGCGGTACCTGCTGCAGCGAAAAGATGGCATTTGGTAATGAGTAATCAGCGGTGTAAGCGCAGAATGATGGAGATGTATTTATGAAACTGGACAGACGTAATATACAAAAAATAATATTTATCGGTGTTGTACTGATTCTCGTATATCTTGGAATGCAGCATATGAATATTGTATTTCAATTTTTGTCATGGCTGCTTTATGTGGCAATGCCGTTTATTATTGCAATATGCTGTACGTTTTTCCTGAATGTACCGCTTAAAGCAATCGAAAAAAGGCTTTTCAGACAAAAGGAATCAGGAAAACCGCTCAATCCGATTCTTGAAAAAATCCGCCGGCCGATTGCGCTGACATTATCGATCATGTTGTTTTTAGCCATCATTATAGCATTTTTAATTATTATTATTCCTGAAATAGGCAACAGTTTGAATACGCTGATTAAAGCTATACCGGATGCCGCAAATAATCTTAACAATAATATCAAGGATCTTGCGGAAAATAATGATTATGCAATGCAGATAGTTAAGTATCTTAATCCTGAATACGGAGAAAAGATAGTGGAAAACGGCAAAGTTGTCGGTATCAATACAACAATCATCAACTCAGATGCTATAACCGGATTTTTATCCGGCTTTGTATCAACCAATGCAAGCGGTCTGGTAAGCTATACGATGAATATGCTGTCATCTATTCTGAACGTCGCAGTGAATATTTTTCTTGGTATTGTGTTGTCCATCTATGCATTAATTAAGAAAGAAAAGATATCTTCTGATATCAAAAAGCTTATCTATGCTTT
>CACZPV010000122.1 GCA_902783065.1 uncultured Ruminococcus sp. | reverse complement strand
GGATTCGAACCACCGAAGCCGAAGCAACAGATTTACAGTCTGCCCCATTTGACCGCTCTGGAACTCCCCCATATATAAAGCCTACCGAATAGCAGTAGGCTTGTTTGTAAGAGCTGGTGGACAGACTCGAACTCCCGACCTGCTGATTACAAATCAGCTGCTCTACCAACTGAGCTACACCAGCTTATTTATTGTGCCGCAGCCTTACGACTTGTATATAATACCACATATTTTTTTATTTGTCAATAGTTTTTAAAAAATTTTTGTATTTTAATTTTTGCCGCCGATATCAATATCGGCGGCAAAAACTCTCCTGTCACAAAAATCAGTTCATTATTGCAAAACCTTCATCAGTCAATCCACAATTTTCGTTTTCATCACAATAAGCCAGTTTCTTTTCAATCAACAAATCTACCGCTGCCGTAAATACTGCCGAAACATTACTGCCAATTCTGTAATTCATCAGCTTTGCAGATTCCTTAACGAGATCAGCTTTAGGAAGACTGACTTCATCATACAGTATCGTCAATACTGCATTAGCGGCTTCTACATAAGGAATATCAAGTACCTCACGATAGTTGTCACTGTTACCGTTAGGACGATAAGTACTGTAGCCTGTTGGCTTTATTTCATCGCTCCAGATGATTGTTACTTCCTCACCCTGACTTGTTTTGGGATATGTCATTGCGGTAAGGATATCATCAATATAACGGTGAAGCTTAGGCGTATTTTTAACTATGCCGAAACTTTCTATGACTCTCTTGATAACAAGCTCCTTATTAATAGGTGCTTCAGTTTCAATTATCTTACGAAGCTTCTTTCTCAGAGAATCATAATACTTCTGTGACATTACTTCATCCGGTGCTGCGTTTTGGATATCAAGCTTTGTAATTTCATATGTTCTGACAGTTTCTTCTTCTATCTCGTCAGGCGGAGTGAAGGAAGGTTCATTATCGTATTCTGAGTTTTCAAAATCTTCATAATTTCCTTCTTTCAGGTGCGTGATAATTGTATCTATGCGGTTAAGTTCCTTACTGCTGTTATCCCACCAATCCATTGACCATACACGAACAATACGCCATCCAAGCCCATCAAGCACAGACTTCTGAGCTATTTCTCTATCTCTTGTTGTTTTGGATCTGCCATAGCTAAGTCCGTCAAGGAGAATACCAAGCAAATACTGATCAGGGTGTTCAGGATCAATTACACCGATATCAATTCTGTATTCAGAATTACCGATCATTCGTTCTGTCTTATAACCGCTTTCCTCAATATGACTACAGATGGTATCTGCAATACCTCTGAGATTATTCTTTTCAGCCGTCACACTGTTTCCGTCATTAACCAGAGATTTTCCGGACGCATATTCTAAAAATGCTTTCAATGCTGCCACACCGTCAGATGCTGTTCTTGACAAATCGATCATATCCGCTGTCATTGAAGAATATACTGTCATTTCACATCTTGCTCTTGATACGGCAACATTTAGTCTTCTCCAACCGCCTTCACGATTTAACGGGCCAAAATTCATGGAAACTCTGCCATCCTTGTCAGGACCGTATCCTATTGAAAACAGAATTACATCTCTTTCATCACCCTGCACATTCTCAAGGTTTTTAATAAATATCGGTTCTTCACTGTTATATGCCCAAGCTTCAAGCGTTGGATCATCCTTGCATGCTTCTGTTAAAAGATCATCTATAAGGTTTTGTTGATTTACATTGAATGTTACAATACCTACGCTTAGTCCGGCATCCTGTTCATCATGTGCACGGCGTTTTAATTCCTCAACAATTGCCTGAGCCTCTGCCATATTATTTCTGGATTTTCCTCTTTCAAAAATACCGTCTACATGAACAAGATGTACTTTGGTTTCCCGATCATTGACTGATGGGAAAGTATACAGCTTATTCTCGTAAAATTCATGGTTACTGAAAGCTATAAGGCTCTCATGTCGGCTGCGGTAGTGCCATAGCAGATGTGTCTGAGGCATATTGAGTGCAAGACAGTCATCAAGAATACTATCAAGATCCTCTATATCAAGGTTGTCTTCATCTACAGAAGTAGTTGAGAAGAAGGATGTAGGAGGCATCTGTTTCGGATCGCCTACGATAACAGCATTTTTTCCTCTTGCAAGAACACCTACAGCCTTACAGGTAGGTAACTGAGATGCTTCATCGAATACAACGATATCAAACGGCTCCCGTTTCGGGTCGAGATATTGTGCTGCAGAGATAGGACTCATAAGCATACACGGACAAAGCCGGCGCAGCAGATTAGGAATCTGATCGAATAGTTTTCTGATGCTGACACCTCTTCCCCCACTTCGAATTGCTTTCTGAAGGATTCCAAGTTCACTGCTCTGGGCAGCTTCTCTTGAAAAATTAGGAATTTTAGAAGCCAGACGGCAATATATTTCTTGTTTTGTCAGTTCAGTAATTTCCTGATCCATTCTCTTGAATTGTTCGATTTTCTCATTAAACACCGGACCGGAGAATTTATTAAGTGCAGAACTGCCGTCAATAGCCTTAACAGCCATATCTTTTGAAATGGTCTTGATGTATGCACCTTTTACATCGCTGTGAGAGATTCCCTCTCTATAAGCCTGCACAGCCGGAGAAAGACCTGCTGCCTCAGCTTCTTCAGAGATATCGTTCCAGGTTATCCATTCCTTCATCTCATTTATATGTTCAGAAATTGTATCACATAGATTAATATCATGATCTATCCAGTTTTCTGTATCTGCTGTACGTATCTCCAGTATGCCGTAGAAGTCATTCCGGGCTGCTTCAAGTTTTTCCCATTTTTCAGCCAATACAGGTATGATATCACGAGCATCAGTATTTCCGCAGTATGCCATACGGAACTGCTCGGATCCTGTTATTTCCAGTAGTTTCTGAGCGCTGTCCTTGGCCTTATCCGCTTTACGGCTGATGTCCTGCCAATCAGTATCCTTACCATTATAAAGATTGCCAAGATCATTGCCATACATACCAAACAATCTGTCTGATTCCTGTTTTTCCGTCTGATAATTGGACAAATCGCTTAATATTGTTTCAAGATTATTTTTATCGACAGGTGTAGTAGAGTACTGTGTCAATTTCTTATGCAGCTTGCTGATACCCATTGATTTTGGAAGGAACCATTTTGCAGACACATCCCTGTATTCATTAAGCAATGCTCTGCCGTCAAGATCAAAGAAATCAGGTTTCCAGCCGCTTCCCAATTTTGTTCGTATCTGTTCGGCATTAATACAATGCTCACACATTTCCCATACACCAAACATATAATTGGTAATATTTTCAGTCTTAGCCCATGCTGCAGGCAGATCGTACCACACTGCTGCTTCTTTGGCAAGACTTACCGCTTTTTGAGAATTCTGATAATCTGATATAGAAAGACCGGCTGAGTCAGCAAATACAGAAAGAGGCTCATTAACCTGCTGCAAAGCGTCTTTATATGCTGTTATTTTTGCCGGCAGCTGCATTTTGAAATGCTGTGAATAAACCTTCACGCCGACAGGTTCCAGAGGATGATCCTTCGGATGTCCCGTTCCTTTTGCAGCAGCAATCAGTCTTTCAAGCATTATTTCCTGCTTTTCTATACCATCCTGATCAAGATGTTTCAGGAAATCTTCATCAAATGGAGGAAGTTCCGGATATTTTTCATTAGCCTCATAATCATTCAGAAGGTGGTAAAGTGATTTTCCACAGGGTTGACGGCGATGAAGTGCGCCGGCATAAATATCAAGTTCATGACGAATATCAGAAATTGCCTGTGCCTTTACTGCAAATGAACGCTTGCTTTTTGTTTTTGTAACTTCAGACGCCTTGCGCAGCTGTTCCAGAACAGCCTTTTTCTTTGATTTATTAGAATGAAGTTCAAGACAGAAATCACCGATACCTATTTTATCCAATCGTCTTTGCACTACTTCCAGTGCTGCCATTTTCTCCGCAACAAATAATACAGTTTTTCCCTGCGCAAGAGCATTGGCAATCAGCGCAGTGATGGTCTGTGATTTTCCTGTGCCGGGAG
>CACZPV010000121.1 GCA_902783065.1 uncultured Ruminococcus sp. | reverse complement strand
GATATGGGAACGAACCACGGGACCGAAAATGAGCGGAAGCCGGTTTCAGGACGTTCATTCATAACGGAAATATCATTTCGTAAACAGACAGAGTATGTCGAGGTTGGTATGCGAACAAACTGTTCCGAGCCGACAGATGTAACAGAGGAATGTGAGGTATTCCGTCTTGCACTTGTCAAGGCACTTGCGTTCAATACTGAACTTCGCCTGATTCACGGAGCTTTTATCATAAACGGTTCTCCGATGATCGTTAATAGTAAGACTGAACTGGATAGATTTATCACTGTGTTCAATGATCCAACACGAAGTATGCCTATCGTAATGATCGCAGATACGGAAACAGTGATTGAAAAGCCTTTGATACCCGATAAAGACGAGACACTTATTCCTTCTATCTCAGACAATCTAATTTCGTTAAACACTCTGGAGAAGGAGAAAAAGAGTGTAAATATATCTATAAGTGCTGATATCGAAATAAAAAGAGCATTTTCTTGCCAAACAAACACAAAAAAAGATAAGAAGATAGTAACTGATAAAAAAACAGCTGTAAAGCCCGTTCCTGTAAAGCTTCCGGCAGCTGATATTGAAAAGATAGCAAAAAAGCTGGTAGGGTTTGCTATAGTTGTATTCGTAAAAGAGGATATCTTTAAGCAATTACAGAATAAGCTTCACATATCGCTTAAATATGGAGAGATCATTATCATCCGTCATCAGGAACAGGCAGAACATATACTATATGACGCATACAAGAATGATATTCCCGGCTTCCCCGATGTGATGTACAAAGAGATAAATGAGAGTCACAAACGTTGTAGTTATAAATTTGGCGAGATATTGTTCCATTCGGATGCAAAGCTTAAAGATCTGCACAACAAGCGACATCAGACAGATTCACTTGAAGAACGATGCGATTGCTACAAACAGGAAAATGATGAGCTTAAACAGAAGATAAATGATCTTACTGAACAGCAGACGGACATGGAACAATCTGCAGAGCAGGTCAGGGATTTGAAGAAAAAGCTGGAGACTCTGGAGAAAAAGCTTGATGAAAAGACAGAAGCATATGATGCTTTGAATGAAGAATATCATGGAAAAGAAGATGCCTACCGCAAAAGCGCAGAAATGCTGCAATTCTACAGGGAATATATCGAGCTCGCCGAGAAATTCCCTACAGATAAGAATAAAATATGTGAATGGGCAGAGAAATGCTTTGGTGATAGGATCACCATATCATCCCGCGCCTTGAATGAGATAAAGAAGTATAACGGTTCTCTTGATACAGCATGTCTGTGCGATGGTATAGTTTATCTTAACGCATATGCGAAATACCGCAGGAGTGAAATAACTGATGAACAGCTTTCTGTATATTCTGAACGCAGACACTGGGAAACTGGAGGCTGCGGCAAAGAAACACTTAAAATGTATCGTAACGATTATTCAATCAATATCAACGGGAATACATACTTATTAGACCAGCATATAAAACGCGGTGTTCATGCAGAGCAACTTATAAGGATATATTTCTGCTGGGATGATACATCTAAAAAGATCATCATCGGTTCTATGCCCGACCATTTGCCAACTGTAAAGAATGGTACATGAAGCATAAGTCTATTATAAATCGAGCAAAATCATTATACATAAAAACGGGTGGTGAATAAATGAAGTATGTTATAGAAGACAAAAAGTAGTATTTCTGTAAATGGTATACGAAATCTTTGGCCTCCTTTATATGTTTACGAAGTGCCAGACCTTGCATGAAAAAAATGGGGTGATACATGAAATCATTAACTGTAAGATAGAGGAATGTCTACAAGATATTAAAGAGCAGGAAGATGTCCTAACTTTTGTTATCTCAGGTAAACTTGACAATTATAATCATGATGAAATTGTGGAGATAATAGAGGATATGAGTGGAAGAGTTACAAATAGCATAACTAAGAAGACTACTTATGTAGTGACAAATACACCTGATTTCAATACCACTAAGATCAAGAAAGCAAAACGACTTGGAATACCTATTATTTCTGAAGATAATCTTGCCGATATAATATCGTAAAACTACTGATGAGAAGAAACACGTATATATTATTAAAGGAGAAAATATTATGAGTACTTACAGTTCGCTTATCGTTCATCATATCGAGTCGGAGACTTTGGAGAAAATATTCAAGAAGTATGGAATGGAATTGAACTTATTGAATGACATGGAAATATTCGATGCAGGAATAGAAAGATCGGTTTCCGATACATTAATATCTATTTTTGAGAGCGGTGCATTTGAAGAAGCTTTGGAGGAAAAGGATGAAGATGGGGAAATTATGTTAGAAGAAGAGGATATTGAGGGACTTATCAGGAAGATAAAGAAACATAAAGTTTCAATAGATACTGATACTTCATGCTATATTCAGTCACAATATGATTCAGATGAGGAATTCGAGGATCAAACGGAAAATGTGAGAATATATGAAACACTGGAACTAAATAAGGGTAAGGGAAGGTTTATTGAGGATTTAAACTACTTTGG
The DNA here is from genome assembly GCA_902783065.1 of uncultured Ruminococcus sp. GTDB lineage: Bacteria > Bacillota > Clostridia > Oscillospirales > Acutalibacteraceae > UBA1213. The sequence continues at coordinate 1,106 of CACZPV010000121.1, read as the reverse complement.
AGATGATGCAGATGATCACCCTGAACTGAAAATTGGTGTTGATGTATATCCGATAATATTTGGAGGATTATCTTTTGTTGTATCTGGTAAATTCAATGGTTATTCACAGGATGAACTTGAAGAAAAAATCGGGTTTGCCGGAGGATATGTTGGAAAAACCGTTACGAAAAACACCAACTATTTGATTTGTAATGACATTGATAATCCTAAATCCAAAGTACTAAAAGCTAAAGAGTTAGACGTTCCTATTATCTCCGAAATCGAGTTTGACAAGATGTATGCAGATCTTGCCAGTGAGATCAATCTAAGTTCCGAGTATGAGCAACTTGAACATGATATATAATCATGTATCATTTATTGGTGTGCAGTATCAGAAACTACATGAATCTATCATGAGGTGTTCAATATGGGAAGAAAGCATGATATAGACGATCTTTACGGCGCTTTTTATGGCGGCGGTTTTGGCGCTGCTATGATGGAGGCATGGGATGAGGAAGACAGGGATGTATATGACGAATTCGATGACGATGACGAGGAAGAAAACGAGGAAGATGAAGATTATTAGGGGCTGAGGCTATGCCTGAACATGATATACATTCGCTTGCAAAAGAAATACTAATACTGGCAAGAAATACGCTGCTTGTAAATATGAGATTTCTTGATTCTGCACTGAGCCGCCTTGAACTGTGCGACTTGGTACAGAATGAGATACCACTTGATATAACAGCCGGAACAGAGGGACAAAAGCTGTATTATTCCCCGAAATTCATTCTTCGGAAATACAAGGCTGATAAAAATGCAGTGGCACATATCTATCTGCATATCATCATGCACTGTATTTTCAGGCATATGTTCATTTACACACTTGTCGATAACGAAAAGTGGGATCTTGCCTGTGATATCGCAGTCGAAAGCGTAATATCGGGACTGGGGCTTAATTGTGTCAATACCGATACTGACACACACATATCTGATATATTGTCTGACATCTCCAGGCTGAATCATTCGGTATTATTACTGGCAATGCTGACAAAGGTTTTAACGAAGCTAAGCGTGAAGTCCAGCGTGAATACCAGGATCTTTGTGAGGATGACGATATTTTCATG
>CACZPV010000120.1 GCA_902783065.1 uncultured Ruminococcus sp. | reverse complement strand
TTCGAACCCTCGAAACGGGGTTAGCGTTTACACGATTTCCAATCGTGCTCCTTCGGCCATCTCGGACAACTCTCCGTATGATCGAATAAGTTAAAAATCAATTACTTGAATATTATATCATACAATTTTACAAAATGCAAGTATTTTTTTTAAATTAATGCCTTTTTTATTGATTATACGAACTTTTGCAGAATTGGGCGGCTTGAAGGTAAGCCCTGACCTTTTTTAAGACTTTAATAGATACTAATGAAGTTCCTTTATTTCACAGTTATTTTTTGGCAAATTGTTCATAAAAAATGCCAGAATAAGTACAATAGTGCCAAAATTTAAATTTTTATGAAAAAATTGGTCGATTGTACAATAAAACGAATAGGTAATTTTTGACAAATTTATTATCGGGAGTTATAATATAGTAAGAAACACAAATCATACAAAAAAGGGGGACCCGATATGTCAAGAAAGAAAAATCAAAAAATCAAGATATTAAAGGTTCTTGATATACTGAAAGCACATCAGGGAGAAAGCAAATCTATTACTACAAAACAATTGTGCCTTGAACTGCAGGATTACGGTATTCCCTGTGACCGCAGAACACTGATAGACGATATAGAAACCTTGTCTGCTTATATTTCAGATGCACCGGAGTACCATTTTCAGATCAGAATTATGAATACAAACAGGGGCAATGCTTATTATACTGTTCAGAAACCGGTTTCCGATGATAAGCAGTTTACGGAAAAGGAACTGAAAAGTCTGATTAACGGTATTAACAATCTTAAACTTACTGAAGATATCAATAAAACAGATGCAGACCGAATAAAAGAAAAATTAATTGTGCTTGCTCCCGAAAACAAACGAAAAAAATTAAGTCAGTATGCCGAGGATGACAATAGCTATGCACTGGACACTGTCGCCGCAAAAATTCTGATCGATTCAATCAATTCTCTTACATTTATGAGAAATAACACATCTGACAGAATTATAGATACTATAATAAATATGTCTGATCAGGATGACAAAAGAGCATTGATTTCTGAAAAGAATAATCCTATCTATGATAACCGCGAAAGCGGAAGTATCACTCTCTACGATATTGACAAGTTGTTCAGAGCGATTGATCATCAGACAAAAATCGCATTCCGCTATTTTGATCTGGACGAGAACCGCAATAAAATTTATCGCCACAACGGTAAAAAGTATATCGTTGAGCCTTTAACGCTGATGCCCAATGATAACCATTATTATCTGCTGTGCTATGACGAAAGTACGGAGAGCAATTTCAAAACCTACCGGATTGACCGGATGACGGATATTGAGGCAAAAAGCAGCGGCGAACCAATATCGGAAAAAGCAAAAAAGCTTCGTCAGATTTTGCCGTCACATACCAGTCAGGTATTCAGGATGTACAATGGTCCGGTAAGGAAGGTTACACTGGAATTTTCAGATAAATTAATCGGTCAGATATTCGACAAATTCGGTGCAGATACGAAAATTGTACGTATTGATAACGATACCTGCCGGATAACAGAAGATATACAGATAAGCCCTCCGTTTCTTGGATGGTTATTCCAATTTACAGGAGATATGAAACTCATTGCTCCGCAGGATGTTATTGAACACTATACAAACCAGTGTGCCTCTATCTGCGGCTTTGAATCATAATATCGGTCCTGCCTTCCGTACCACGGCAGGAACAAACCTTTTTAACCCTTTATAAGTTTATATCCCGTCCGGATTGATTTGTCCGGACGGTTTTTTATATCTGTCAGATAAATTGATTCTGTGTTTCATCATATTGATAGCCGACATCAGAAAGCTTATTCTGGATATCCACGGCAGTTACACCTTCACTTTTGCAAAGTTCCTCAAGTGACGGATAATTGTCCCGAAGCTTCGTATTAATATAAGACAGTAAAATTATCGGATCATTCGGCATTTTTAATTTCTCCTTTTAAGTAAACTTATTGTGGCGCTGAATCTCGCTTGCTATTGCAGCTAAAACGCATTTCCCTGGGGGAAACCCTTTGTTTGAAAACAAAGAGTTATCAACCAGACCCCTTTCCTAAAAAAACTGAACTTTAATTTTTAATAATTCAACTTATAATGAATCATCAAAAGCAGACGACTGATAAAAATGTTTAAGCCCAAATGGCTGCGGGTATTAGGGAGGGTCCAGCGTCACGCTAACAGTGGGTATTATTAAGGTGCCGGCGGATCGCCGGCAGTGTCACGTTGGCTGTTGGATTTTTTTAAATTGATGATCAGCAAAACTGTGCCCACAATTACCAATATTCCCGAGAGTATCTGAGAAACACGTAAATTGAAGAAAGGCGTCATCAGACTGTCTGTTCGGAGTCCCTCTACAACCATTCTTTCAAGTCCATACCAGATTACATATAACAGGAACATCTGTCCGTCAAATTTCCGCCATTTGTAACTTAAAAAAATCAATAGGAAAAATCCCAGAATACACCATACCGATTCATAGAAAAAACAAGGATGTACAGCAACACCACCGGTGTTTTCGCTTACCATTCCCCAAGGTAAATCTGTCGGTGTGCCAAAAGCTTCCTGATTGATAAAATTACCCCATCTTCCAAGACCTTGACCAATAAGAAATCCCGTACCTCCAATATCCAGCATGGCTGGAATGTTAAGCTTGACAATCTTTGCCATAATACATGCGGCGCCAAGTCCGCCAATTATTCCGCCGTAAATTGCAAGTCCGCCGTTATGAATCGCAAGAATATCAAGCGGATTGTCTTTGTAATTATCCCAGGAAAAAACAACATAGTAAAGTCTGGCACCAATTATTCCAAAAACTAACCCCGCCAATACGCAATCAATAAAAGAATCCTGTTTCAGACCATAACGCTTCAGACTTTTCATTGCATAAAACAGCGCAAGCAGAAAGCCGACTGCAATAATGATACCGTACCAGTAAATGCTGAAGTTTCCGATTGTAACGGCAACCCGGCTGACTGGGATGTTTTCAATACCAAGCCCCGGAAAGCTGACATGATAGCTGCTGTCGTTCATATTTATTCTCCCTTCACAACGGAAAGACAGCAGTTATCTGCATCCAACTGACTTTCAAGTCTTTTATTCACGTCTTCCAAAGTGATTTCGGCTACTGCATCTATGCCCTCATATATTTCACGTCCCGTAAACGCTCCGTTAATCAATTCAGATGCAATAGACTGCTTATGGTCAAAGCCTGCAATCATTTTTCCGTAAACTACTTTTCTGGCATTTTCAAAGTCCTCGCTGCTGATACCGTTTTTATGCAGTTTTCTGACTGCATCGTTTATCATCTCTGCTGCCGCATTCGGGTTCCTCGATTCACCCGAAAGAATCATGGAACGGTAACCCAGTCCTTCCAGATATTCATGTCCGAACGTTGAATTGATCAGTTTTTCATCAAGAAGCCGACGGTATAATTCAGAGCTTTCTCCGATAAACGCATTCATCAGTACACTGGAACATACCAGTTCATGATTTGATGCATACCTGCTGCCGCTGTCCTCTTTAAAGCCCAACTCAAACATCGGAACCGCAACCGGCATTACCTGTTCCGTATAGGATTTTACTACCTGATAAGGCTCGTCCGGAAATATCACTTTAGTTTCGACCGGAGCACTGGGTCTTATTTTTTCATCAACAATCCTGAGTACTTCGTCCGGGTCAACACCGCCGACTACGGTCAGAACCATATTATGCAGATTATAATAGCTGTTATAACATTCATATAAAATTTCAGGAGTGATCTCTGCAATACTCTCTACACTGCCTGCAATATCAATATTGATAGGATGTTTGTGATACAACCCTTGAAAAAGGTTCATCATCACTCTCCAATCAGGACTGTCATCATACATTTTGATTTCCTGTGAAATAATGCCCTGTTCTTTTGCGACTGTCTGTTCTGTAAAATAAGGTGTCTGCATCAGATCAATCAGTATCTCCAGCGACTCTTTGAATTTATCTGTACAGGAAAACAGATAACAGGTCGTATCAAACGATGTATAAGCATTCGCTGATGCTCC
>CACZPV010000119.1 GCA_902783065.1 uncultured Ruminococcus sp. | reverse complement strand
TCGGTATTGTGCTGGGATTTTTGCTGGCAATTATTCGTGTAGCACATGATAAGAATGATTCCGTACCTGTACTTAATTTTGTTGCAAAGCTGTATATTACCATCATAAGAGGTACTCCTGTGATGATACAGCTGCTTATTATATATTTTGTTATATTTGCTTCAGTAGATATTGATAAGGTTTTGGTGGCAATTATTGCTTTTGGCATCAATTCTGCGGCTTATGTATCAGAAGTTGTCCGTTCGGGTATAATGTCAATAGATGACGGACAATTTGAAGCGGGAAAAAGCCTTGGACTTGGTTTTCCCACAACCATGATCCATATTATCCTGCCGCAGGCTTTTAAAAATATTCTTCCGGCACTTGGTAATGAATTTATCTCTCTGCTTAAGGAAACTTCTATTTCCGGTTATATCGGTCTGATGGATCTGACAAGAGGCGGCGATTATATCCGAAGCGTTACTTATGAAGCATTCTTGCCGCTGATTGCAGTTGCTTTGATTTATCTGATCATAGTTGTCCTGCTTTCGGCAGGGGTATCCAAATTGGAGAGGAGTCTGAAGAAAAATGAGCGGTAAGAAAAAAACGACAGATGGGGAAGTACTGATAAAGATAGAGAACCTCTGCAAATCTTTTGGCGATAATGTTGTTCTGGACGATATCTCAATGGAAATCAGAAAAGGAGAGGTTATTTCCGTGATCGGACCATCCGGCTGCGGAAAATCGACTTTTATCCGATCACTCAATCTTCTTGAAGAACCAACAGGCGGCAGAATTATCTTTGAAGGAGAAGATATTACCGAAAGAGGAGTTGACCGCCGCCGGGTAAGAGAAAAAATCGGAATGGTGTTTCAGCAGTTTAATTTATTCGGCAATATGACTGTTAAAAAGAATATGATGCTTGCACCTGTGAAACTAAAACTTCTGACAAAGGCAGAGGCAGAGCAAAAAGCAATGGAGTTGCTAAAAATGGTTGGCTTGGAGGATAAGGCAGACAATTATCCTTCACAGCTTTCCGGCGGACAGAAACAGCGTGTGGCAATTGCCCGATCTCTTGCAATGAATCCGGATGTAATGCTGTTTGATGAGCCCACATCTGCTCTTGATCCCGAAATGGTAAACGAGGTACTTAATATTATGAACCGTCTTGCCGAGGAGGGAATGACGATGGTAGTTGTTACTCATGAGATGGGTTTTGCTAAAGGAGTGTCCACAAGAGCAATTTTTATTGACGGCGGAAAAATCCAGGAGGATGATACTCCTGAAAACGTATTTACTAACCCGAAAAATGAAAGACTGAGAGATTTTTTGAAAAGTGTTCTTTAATTAAAAGACAGCTGGTGTGTTTGTTGTCCGCAGGAGAAATCAGACGGTGATAAAATGAAGAAATTTATAAAAAAAGTATATGCTCCCGTCAGTCCGCTTCTGGATAAAATGAGCGATGACAATATTTCCGCAATTGCCGGACAGAGCGCATTTTATTTTATTCTTGCTGTAGTTCCGCTGACGATGTTTGCGGTATCCATCTTACAGAATCTGCACATTCCGGTTGAAACTCTGGAAGAATTTCTCGGACTTGTACTGAATAAAGAAACTTCATCCTATGTATCAGAATTTCTGAGTAATATGTATAATGATTCTTCCGGAATATCCGTTATTACACTCGTGGTAACATTATGGTCGGCAGCGCAGGGAATACATGCTATTATCAACGGACTGAACCGTATACACAATACTCATGAAAACAGGAATTGGTTTTTTCTGCGTTTCAGAGCGATGATTGTTACCTTGCTGCTGATTGTCATACTGTTTGCAACGATGCTGGTATTTGTTATGGGTTCTACACTTAATAACTGGCTGACACCGTATATCAGGCATCTTCCGGATTTTGTTGAAATGCTGTATAGATTTCGTTACTTTATCGTATATGTTTATCTTATATTCATTTTTGCTTTGATTTACAGAAATGTACCTAATCTTGAAAAAGAAGTGCGAAAAGAATACGGTGTCAGAAATCAGCTGCCCGGTGCAGTGATCAGTGCTACAGCGTGGTTTGTGATGTCTGTTGGAATATCTGTTTATGTGGATGATTTTAATGGTTTTTCAATTTACGGCGGATTGACAAGAATGGCAGTAATGATGGTGTGGCTGTATATGTGTCTGATGTTTTTAATGGTTGGCGCAGAAGTCAATGTTGTCTATCATGACACGATCCGCATTATCCGTAAATATGGATTTAAGGGACTGCATATTATTGAAAAGGTGTAAAACAATTTCGTGAGTTTATAACTGCCGCCGCTGTCGGTTTAATCCCCACAGCTAACTACAGTTTCACCATTATAACAGTCGTCTTCTTTTGTTGATTCAATACTTTGTCGTTTACTATTGTTTCAGTTTTTTTAGGAAAGGGGTCTGTTGGATAACCCTTTGTTTTTAAACAAAGGGGTTCCCTTAGAGAAACGCAGCAACTCATCGGTCGCAGTTTAGTGTTGACAATGTGTAATCCTGTGGTATAATTAATCAGGTAATAGATATTTTTAACTGTCGACAGTTCGTTTGCGCCATCCTGTCGTT
>CACZPV010000118.1 GCA_902783065.1 uncultured Ruminococcus sp. | reverse complement strand
CCTGTACATTGGATTCTGAAATACCAACAATCATTGCAATCTCTTTCACGCTATATCCTTCATAGTAGTAGAGATGGATAACGGTTCTGTAATTCTGCGGAAGCTTATCCAGTATTTCTATTAATTCTTCATGAGTTTCATCACGGTAAGAAGGATCAGTATCAAGATCATCAAATGATACCTTATTTCTGTTCCAGAACGATGTCCACATATTCTTACATTCATTTAATGCCACTCGTATCAGCCAGCGTTTAATATGCTTATCATCGTTAAACTTGGTTTCCTTCCATCTCATAAGTTTTAAAAAAGCATTTTGTACAGCATCTTCTGCGTTTTCTTTATTTTTGCAGCAGCATAAAACTGTGCGGTAAACGTCATCAAGATACATTTCAACAACTCGCTGGTATTCGTTTGAATCCATTCACAAATCCTCCTTTATTTTGTTTGACCGATTGTAAAATTCAAAAGTAATTTTTTTATCCGGTATTAAAAGGAAACTCTGTTTTATAAACTGCTGTTTGTTTTGTGCCATTTTACAACCGGAATTTTATTGTCTTAAAAGATCTTTCATATAGTAAACAATTGAGCGCAACAAAATATTACACTTATTTCATATTTTTAAATTTATTTTTTAAATTCTATTGACACATTATATTTAATAATATATAATGTACATAATGTATATATACAATTTTGGAGGCTTACAGATGGACATTATCATCAGTAATTCCGCCGGCAAACCGATCTATGAACAAATCACTTCCCAGATAAAGGAAATGATTATGAACGGAACCTTAAAGGAAGGGGATCCTCTCCCGTCTATGCGTAATTTAGCTCAGCAGCTTCGTATCAGCATCATTACCACTAAAAGAGCTTACGAAGAACTTGAACGTGACGGTTTTATTGAATCATTCACCGGAAAGGGCAGTTTTGTCAGCCGGCAGGATCAGGAGTTTGTACGGGAGGAGGGACTTAAACAAATAGAGGAATATCTGACATCAGCCGCTGATAAAGCAAAGCAGTGCGGCATAGAAATCGGTGAATTGACGGAACTTCTTACTATGATCTATAAAGGAGAATAACCATGACAGATTATAAGAACGCAATTGAAATAAAAGATCTCACTAAAAAATATGATGGCTTTACATTGGATAATATCAGCTTTAATGTACCAAAAGGCAGTATAATGGGCTTTATCGGTCAGAACGGCGCCGGAAAAACAACAACAATAAAGCTTCTTCTGAATCTCATAAAAAAAGACAGCGGAAGCATCAAAATTCTCGGGATGGATAATATTGACAGCGAAAATGAAATAAAAGCACAGATTTCTGCTGTTTTTGACGAAATACCGTTTCATGAGGTACTGACTGCCAATAACCTGTCTGTGATTCTTTCTGATATCTTTCCTGAATGGGATAAAAAAACATATATGAATTATCTTGACCGTTTCAGTCTGCCGAGAAAGAAAAAAATCGGTGAATTTTCCAAAGGTATGAAAATGAAACTGCAAATTGCGGCTGCACTTTCCCACGGTGCAAAGCTGATGATCATGGACGAGGCAACCACAGGACTTGATCCTGTTGTAAGAAATGAAATTCTGGATATCTTTCTGGAATATTTACAGGACGAAAACAACAGTATTCTGCTTTCCTCACATATTACGACCGATCTTGAAAAAATCGCTGATAACGTCACATTTATTGATAAAGGAAAAATACTGCTCAGCGGAGGAAAAGATGAAACTGTAGAAAATCATTCACTGATCAAATGTAAAAAAACAGAATACAAGGATATTGATCCGGCAGATATCATCAGTGCAAGGCTGACAGATTTCGGGGCCGAAGTAATGGTTTCCAACAGAAAAAAAATGTCCGGAAAATACAGCGGTCTGACCATAGATGATACCTCTCTGGAAGAAATTATGCTTTTCTACGTCCGCCGTGAGAAAAAGGAGTGGAGCTGAGATGAAAGGATTAATTTACAAAAACCTGCTTCTGTCACGAAAATATTATATTATGGCATTTATTTACTGCCTCATGTTCGCATTAATAGCAATTCTGGTGAGAATAAGCATGATCTGCGGCAATTTGTCCCACGATGAGGAAGTGTTAGATTCTCTCACCAGAAATATGTATATTTTACAATATACACCTTGCCTGCCTTTTCTGTTTGCATTCTCCGCAGACGGGGGAGCAATATTTTCGGATTTTAACTGCCACTGGATTCGTTTTTGCTTTACCACGCCTATTAATGAAAAAAAGATTACCGTTACAAAAATGATATCAACATCGGCATCTGTTACTTTTGCCTACATCATATCTCTTATTTATACTACAATATTTTGTCTTATAGGCGGTAATTTTCCTGCTCCAGATATTATCATAAACATAACGGGAATCTATTTTGCCGTACTTGGTGTAGCCCTTACAAATGTAGCTTTATGCTTTACATTCCGAAAAGAACAAACGGTAGAAATTATACTTACAGCTACAGTAAGCATAATCGGACTTGTTATGACTTTTTTTATGATGTTAAAGCTTGACTCAATGACTACAGATGAAAACTTTGATCTTCTGGACTTTTTCCGCAGTGAATACGGATGGATACTTGATTACTTAATGCCTGCTGCTTTTATATTCATGCTGATCACAGGAATTATATGTTATTATGTATCGGTCAAATCATTGCAAAGGAGGGAAAACTGATGTTTGGATTGATATACAAAGAACTCATTACACACAAAAAGCAGCTGCTTGCAATCACACCTGTATTG
>CACZPV010000117.1 GCA_902783065.1 uncultured Ruminococcus sp. | reverse complement strand
TAGCGTAACACCTGATCATCACTAATCACCGCAGATAAACACAGAAATACTTAAGTTGACGACATTTCAATTGTACCAAACCATAACAATATCAGAAAGGGAAAAAGATGAAATTTATACATTTATCCGATCTTCATATCGGTAAGAAAGTCAACGACCACTCTATGATCGATGAACAACGTTATATCCTTGACCGTATTTTAAACGGCATTAAGGAAGAAAAGCCTGATGCTGTTCTGATCTCCGGCGATGTCTACGATAAAACAACCCCGCCACTCGAAGCAGTTCTTCTTCTGGACAATTTTCTTAACAATCTTGCTATTGACGGCCTTACTGTCATCCTTATCAGCGGCAACCATGACAGTGCCGAAAGGCTGTCCTTTGGCGCTGAGCGTATGAAAAAAAGCGGTTTATATATCAAAAGCATTTTTGATGGTAACTTTACACCTGTAACACTTACAGACGAATACGGAGAAGTTAACTTCTATAGTATTCCTTTTATACGTATTTCTGACGTAAATCATGTCTTCGGAACGGAAATCAAAGATTACAGCGAAGCATTTGCTTTCGCTGTAGAACAGATGAAACTTGATACAAGCAAACGCAATGTCCTGCTCTCCCATCAGTATGTCGCAGGTGCTTCTTTTTCTGAATCAGAAAGTGCTGTCGGTGGAATAGACTGCATAAGTAAAGATGTTTATGCTCCCTTTGACTATACTGCACTCGGTCATATTCACAAAGCACAGAATATCGGCAGCGAAAGACTTCGTTACTGTGGAACACCGCTGAAATATTCTGCTTCGGAAATCGGCTCGGACAAATCATATACAGTCATCGAATTACTTGATAAAAAACAAGGTTCGACCTGCTGTGAAATGAGGTTTAAAACTGTCCCCCTCATTCCACTACACGATATGGTTAAAATTCAGGGAAGCTTTGAACAGCTGATGAGGACCAAAACAAAGGAAAACGGCTTTGCTACAGAAGATTTTGTCTATGCCGTACTTACGGATAATGAGTATGTAAATGACCCTGCCGTACATCTTCGGAAAATATACCCAAATCTGCTCAATGTCAGCTATGAGGGAAACGGCCGGACAGCTGCTTTTTACAATGAGATAACTGCCGGAAAAATCGAGAAACAAACCCCGTTCGATATTTTCGGAGAATTTTATACTAAAATGCATGACGGTGCAGAACCTGATCCGCAGCAGCAGGATATACTGAAAGCTGCTATAAAAGAAGTATGGGGAGAGGACGGTGAAGATGTATGAAGCCCCTGAAATTAGTAATATCAGCATTCGGTCCCTATCTTGACCGCACAGTCATTGATTTTTCCGATCTTGGAAGCAGCGGTCTGTATCTGGTAACAGGAGATACCGGAGCGGGAAAAAGTACTATCTTTGAAGCAATCTGCTATGCGCTGTACGGCGAAACAGTCAGCGGCAGCGATCGTAACGCACAGATGCTGCGCAACAAAAGCGCATCGGACGAAATTGAAACATTCATCGAACTGGATTTTACAGCTAACGGCAAAAATTACCATGTATTCAGAAGTCCAAAATATGAACTGAATAAACTAAAACGTACCAGAAAAAAAACAGGAAATGAGCTTTCTGACATTTCTGAAAAGCACAGTGAACACGGAAATAAATTCGAACTCCGGTGCCTTGACGAGGGAATCACCTATTCCAAAGAAAATGACGCTGCTGAAAAAATCAAAGAAATTATCGGAATCGGAAAGGATAATTTCAAAAAGATTTCCATGATAGCACAGGGAGAATTCATGAGCGTAATCCGTGAAAAAACAGACGGACGAGAAAAAATCCTTAATTCCGTGTTTAATACTCAGAATTATGGAAAACTGACAGAGAAACTGAAAGAATATAAAAATACAGCAAAATCCGAAACAGATACTCTGTCAGCGGAAATAAATTCAGCAGTCACTCTTATCTCGTGCGACAGCAGCAGTCAGTATTCCGCACAGCTTGAACAAATTCAGCGAACCGGATTTCTGTCCGCAGAAGAAACAGACACTATAACATCTCTGCTGAATAATCTGATCGACGAAGATAGATCAAGAGAAAGTGAAATTAAAAAACAATTAAAAGAGAATCGTCAGAAAAACGAGCAAAATGAAGGATGCCTGACCAAAGCTGCTATGCGCCAGAAGTATGAAAAAGAACTTTCAGAAAAAAAAGCTGCCGAAGCGCTCTGTGAAAAAAAACTTCCTGAAATTGAAATTAAATGTCAGAGTATGAAAGACAATTCTGCAAAAGCAGACCAACTGAAAGCACAGGCAGAGATTATCCGCTCGAAACTTTCCGATTACGATAAATCTGACGCTGTTTCAGCAGCAATTCAACAGCTTGTTAAAGAAAAAATCAACACAGAAAAGGTTCTCCAACAGAAAAAGCTTAAAAAAGAACAAACGGATCGGCTCATAAAGGAAAATACAGAAACACTTTTGTCACTTGAAAACATTGAGGAACAGAAAGCACAGGCTGACAAAGAATATGATGCAATCGTTGAAAAAGGAACACGACTTCGTACACTTCAAAACAAATACCGCAAACTTGACGTACTGAAAATAAACTATGAAAAGGAAAAAAATTCCTATGCAGATGCTTCTTTAAATTATCAGAATGCCCGAACATCCTATGAACATCTGAATCGTGCATTTCTGGACGATCAGGCAGGTATTCTGGCACAAACTTTACAACCGGACTGTCCCTGCCCTGTCTGCGGATCGGTTGATCACCCATCCCCGGCAAAAACAAGTGCCAAAGCACCTACAAAAGCACAGGTAAGTACTGCAAAAAAGAAGGCTGATGATCTGTCAGAACTGATGCATCAGACTGCACAGTCTGCCGCCGCCGCAAAAACTGCTGCACAAACTGCCGCAGACGAAATTATTGAAAAGATTAAAGAAGTATTTGGCGCAGATATTTCATACAAAGAACTCCCTGATTTTTGCAGCCGCACCGAACAGCATATGCAGAAGGCTGAAACTATTGTAAAAACGTTAAATCAGAAGCGATCTGAGATAAAAAGAAAACTGGAATTAAAATCAGATCTTCGAAATGATACGGAGCGTCTTCGAAAAGAATCCGAAAAATATGCCTCTGATATCACGGAACTTACAGCCGTGCTCGCAGCTAAAACAGAACAGATCAAAGCTAACAAATCAACACTTGCCGAACTTACTGAATCACTTCGGTTCAGGTCCAGAACTGATGCAGTAAAGCAGATTGATCAGCTCAACTCAGATGCCAAATCTCTGACAGACGCTTATGAAGCAGCAAAAAAAGAACTTAACGATTTGAAAAACAATATCAGCATGACAAAATCAGCTGAGGAAGTTCTCAACAAACAGATTTCTGAAATAGAGCATAACGATATTACCGCACTAACAGAAATGAAAAAACAATTAAAAGAGGCGGATCAGAAACTGACAGCGGAAGGTGAAATCATTGCCACAAGAAAAAGCAATAACCTCACTTCTCTGTCTGTTCTGACGGAGAAGGGTTCAAGATATGCTAAAGCAGTCGAACATTTCCAACGCTGTGAAGACCTTTACAATACTGCAAGCGGAAATCTGACGAACCGCGAAAAAATAAAACTTGACTCCTATATACTTAGTGCTTATTTTGACAGGGTTGTTCTCCGTGCCAATAACCGAATGGCTCTTATGACAGACGGACGCTACAGTCTGGTACGCAGTGATAAATCTGCTGATAAACGTAAAAATGCCGGACTTGACCTCAATATTATCGACAATGAAAACGGCAGAGAAAGGAGTGTCAATACTCTTTCAGGCGGTGAATCCTTTATGGCTGCACTCGCCCTTTCGCTTGGGCTTTCCGATGAAATACAGTCCGAATCCGGCGGAATCCGTTTGGAAACCATGTTTATCGATGAAGGTTTCGGTTCTCTTGATGATAAGGCTCTGGATAAGGCTGTGGAAGCTCTTACTGAACTCGGCAGCGGTGATTGTCTTATCGGTATCATTTCCCATGTCGGCAGACTCAAGGAAATGATTAATAAACGAATTGTCATAACACGTGACAATCTTAATAATACAGTCGCCAAAGTAGAAATATAACAATATTGCAGCAAAAAAACCACAGATTCCGCATGCATCGATTCTGTGGTTTGCTTTATGTCAGTTTTTTGATTTTTTCCTCGGTCTTCTGTATAAGATTATATAGCGACGGGGCAAGATCAGGATATAAATTTGAAATAACATCCGGAGAAAGACTCGGCGCAGAAGAAGCATCAACTCCCTGATAGCCGTCAGCCGGCTTTCCGGACGAAAGCTGTCTGGCATTCGCCTCTATCACACTTTGCAGTGCATCAGACAATCCTTGATACATCTCCGGTATCACTGAGAACATTGCCTGCGGATTTCTGGTATTTGCCGCATAAACTGTCCTGACCATCTTATAAACGGATACCATCAAATAAGAAGAAATTTCAGTCGTCAGTCCCTTATGATTCAGCTGCGCCAGTATTTCATATATAATAGTTACAGAATTTTGGATAAGCTTCTTATTAAGTGTAATGAGTGTATTGGATTTGCCTTCTTCCTCGCTTTTCGGTTCTGTATTATCAGGCAGATCCTCCAGTTTCAACGTTGCACCTGCTCTGTCCGGCGTTCTGCCCAGAAGATAATCACACGATACATTGTAGTAATCGGCTATATGAATCACGAAATCAAGACCGCATTCTCTTATTCCCTTTTCATAGTGCGAAAGCAGCGCCTGAGAAACTCCCAGTTCCATGGCTGCCTGCTTCTGGCTAAGCCCCTTTTCTTTACGGAGAAGGGTGATTATTCTTGGAAAATCGTTGTTCATGTTCCACCTCTTGACATCACGGACATAAAATACTAATATATTAGAAGGGTCTTTTCCGATGGCAAAATTCGACCCAAATATCCATATAAACAATAAGTAAATTATATACCAATTAAAACATTTTGTAAAGTTTTTTGCAAAAGAAAAATATTACAATTTTTTAAGGAGT
>CACZPV010000116.1 GCA_902783065.1 uncultured Ruminococcus sp. | reverse complement strand
GCTTTATCATAGTAGTTGGTATTGTTATTGGTCTTATAGTTCTGACAATTATTGTACTGGTGATAGTCGGTATTATCAGAACAAAGGCAGATGAAGCTGCACTTCAAAGGGCACAGCGCATAGAGGAAACAAAGCCGAAACAAAATCAGAAGCCGATTCCGACTGTTAAAGCCGGACCTAAGGCTACTGATCCTGATTATGTGGATGTAACAATTATAGAGCATGATGCACTTGAAAACCTGATTAAAAAAGGTACGGATGATGCATTTTCAACCAAGAACGCAGACCAGTATCAGGCGGATGCTTCTCTGGAAGCACTTATCAAGAAAGGTGCGGATGATCCGTTCCAGACAAATTCGGCAGATTATACTGTGGATCCGTCTTTGGCAGCTTTGATTAAAACAGGCGGCGATGGTCTGGAAGGTGTTGGCAAAGAAGAAGAAACGTATGATGATGACGAATATGACGATGATGAATACGATGACGATGATTATGACGATGACGACTATGAGGACGATTATCAATAAATTTTCTTATGTCCAATCCCCATTCCCTTCCCGTTGGGAAGCGTAAAGTGTGGGACACCTCGCCAAAACCCGAAAAGCTTTGAAAAGCGGAGAAAATTGTAAAAGTGTAAATACCAGAATCAGCATAAACAGATGATTTTTGACTTTTAAAATCAGATTGTAAAAAGGTGGGGGTTTGTGCCGCCTGCGGCGGCACAAACTCCGCTCCCGAAAGTCAAAAAGTGTTTTTTTTCAACGCAAAAGCTACGAAAATTACGGATTACAGCGGAGAAGAATTGTAAAACACATGATATCAAAAACCGCATGGATAAAGGAATTTCAGGCTTTTACAATCGACTAAAAAATATCAATATAAGGAGGAAGAGATATGGTAACTAAAGATGAAATTATGAAAATTGCAATTCTTTCCAAACTTTCTGTCGGAGAAGATGAGATAGATAAGCTGACAGAGGATATGGGAGAAATAATTTCCTTCGCCTATACTATAAATAAGGCGGCAGATATTGAAAGCGATTTCGATAATATCAATAACCTTTCTAATGTACTGCGGGAGGACGAGGTTGTTCCTTCAATGGAAAGAGAACAGATTCTTAAAAATGCCAAGGACAGCGATGACGGTTGTTTTATGGTAAAGAATATAATGAAATAAGGCGGTGAACCTGATGAACGAAAGTAAAATTGCACAGCTCCACAAGGGTCTTGTGAACAAGGAGTTCTCCTGCATGGAGCTTACAGAAAAATATATTGAGGCAATTAATAAGGATAATGAGGCACTTAATGCGTATGTGACTGTAACTCCTGAAACAGCAGTGGAAACTGCCAGAAAAGTGGATGAAAAAATTGCCGGAGGTAAAGAAATCGGATTGCTTGAAGGAATACCAATGACCTTAAAGGACAATATTTCTACAAACGGTATCCGTACTACCTGCTGTTCTAAAATACTCGAAGATTATACACCTATCTACGATGCCACAGTATGGGATATCCTGAAAAAGCAGAATGCTATACTGCTCGGTAAAACAAATATGGACGAATTTGCAATGGGATCTTCCTGCGAAAATTCTTATTTTGGAGGTGCAAAAAATCCTCATGATCTCGGTCATGTTGCAGGAGGAAGCTCCTGTGGTGTGGCTTCTGCAGTGGGAGGAAATATTGCCGTTTATGGTCTTGGTTCGGATACGGGCGGATCTATAAGACAGCCTGCAAGCTTCTGCGGAATTGTAGGAATGAAACCGACTTATGGTGCTGTTTCAAGATTTGGTCTGATAGCTTATGCATCCAGTCTTGATCAGATTGGCCCGATTACTACAAGTGTTGAGGACACTGCCATCGTATTCGATGCGATCGCTCAGTATGACAAAATGGATTCTACATCACAGGGACGAAAGGGCGCACCTGTCTGCGACAGTCTTAAAAATGATATCAAGGGTATGAAAATCGGTATTGCAAAAGAGTACTTTGAGGGTATTCGTGATGATGTCAGAAAAAGTGTCGAGGATGCTATAAAAGTGTATCAGACGCTTGGAGCAGAAATTGTTTACTTTGACCTGCCTTCACTGAAATATGCACTGCCAGTTTACTATATCATCGCTTGTGCGGAGGCATCCTCTAACCTGGGACGATATGATGGTATACGCTATGGCTATAAGGCGGTTGACTACAAAGATGTTAACGATATGGTGAAAAAGACCCGAAGCACAGGTTTCGGAGAGGAAGTAAAACGCAGAATCCTTTTGGGTACATACGTACTTAGCTCAGGATATTATGATGCTTATTATAAAAAGGCGCAGAATCTGAGAGGAAAAATCGTACAGGATTTCAGAAATGTTTTTGAAAGCTGTGACGTTATTCTCGCCCCTACTGTACCGATGACAGCATTTGAGAATGGTCATGCAGTCAGTGATCCCGTGGAAACTTATCAGACGGATATCTGCACTGTTCCTGTTAATATTTGTGGACTTCCGGCGGTTTCTGTACCCTGCGGTTTTGATTCTGATGGTCTACCGATCGGTATGCAGCTGATAGGAAACAGCTTTGAGGAAGCCAGGATTCTCAATGCTGCATGGCAGTATGAAAATGCGGCAGATAAATATAAGGCTGCCGGATTTGGCGTAAAATATTGATCAGACAGGAAAGGAAGATAAACAATGAAATATGAACTGGTTGCAGGCTTTGAAACTCATGTTGAGCTTGCTACAAATACAAAGATTTTCTGCTCCTGTACGACAGAGTTCGGCGGAGAGCCTAATACACATTGCTGCCCTATTTGCATAGGACTTCCCGGTACACTTCCTAAGCTTAATAAAAAGGTAGTGGAATATGCTATCAGAGCCGGACTTGCAACAAATTGCGAGATTGCTGAAATATCAAAAATGGACAGAAAAAATTACTGTTACCCTGATCTGCCGAAGGCATATCAGATATCTCAGTATGATAAGCCTCTTTGCGAACACGGCTACATTCAGCTTTCTAACGGCAGAAAAATCAGGATTCTCAGAATCCACATTGAAGAAGATGCCGGAAAGCTTGTTCACCGCAGAGGAGATACATTGGTAGACTATAACAGAGGCGGAGTGCCGTTGATTGAAATTGTTACCGAACCTGATTTCCGGAGTGTAGACGAAGCAAAGGAATATGTTGAAAAACTACAGCTTATCATGCGTTATATCGGTGTTTCCGATTGTCGTATGCAGGAAGGCTCCATGCGCTGTGACGTTAATATTTCCGTTCGTCCGGAGGGCAGCGAAAAACTTGGAACAAGAACAGAAATTAAAAATATGAATTCCATTACCTTTATTGCGAAGGCAATGGAATATGAATACGGCAGACAGGTAGACCTGATTGAAAGCGGAGAAAAAGTTGTTCAGGAAACATTGCGTTATGATGATGTTACCAATACTACTTCCAGCATGAGAGGCAAGGAAGATGCAAATGACTACCGTTATTTCCGTGATCCCGATCTGGTTACCATCAATGTTCCGAGAGAAAAGGTAGAGCAAATAAAAGAGGAACTTCCTGAACTTCCGGAGGAAAAAAAGAATCGCTATATAGATGAATTGGGACTGCCCGAAGCAGATGCATCGCTTCTGACAAAGTACAGAAAGATTGCAGAGTACTATGAAAAAGCATCGGAAGGTACTAAAAATCCGAAAACTGCCGCTAACTTTATTATCGGTCAGATCTTCCGTTCTGTGGAAACCGAATCTGAAAAGGAAGAATTTAATGTCAGCGTTTCTGCCGAGAATCTCAACGAACTGATCATACTGCTGGACAGCGGCAAAATTAGGATGAATCTTGCCAAATCTACGCTTGACAAAATGCTGGAAACAGGTAAAAAGGCTTCTGAACTGATTGATGAAAGCGATATGGGCGGACTTGACGAGAATACGCTCCTTGACCTTTGCAAACAGGCAGTGGAAAATAATCCGAAGGCAGTCAGTGACTATCTCGGCGGCAAGGAAAAGGCTGTCAAAGCGATGGTGGGTTTTGTCATGAAAAACAGCCGCGGTAAGGCAGACGCAGCTCTTGCTGAACAGAAAATAATTGATATGATAAAGAATACTTGATCAATGGGCTTCAAGCTCGTTTGATCAATAAAAAGAACCACACCTGCCGCAGCAGCAGGTGTGGTGTTATATCCTATTGGGGCTGTGGGTGTGCTACGCATGCCCACAGCCGTTCCTATATATTCTCCATTACTCATCAATCGGGTAACTACGGGTTTAGAGGCGGCTGCTTCATTTGATCCTGTGATATTTCAAAATCACGTTCATCATAATTTTCATAATACTCCGGCGGTCGATATTCAAAACTGTTTTTTGTTTTTTGTACGGATTTTTTGAGTTTGTTTATTTTTATCATCAGAACAATAGCTGCAGTAAGATTTAATAGAATCCAGAACAATAACAGATAGCAAAATATTGATATTGTGTATTCAGAACATAAAAATTCGGAGATGATTGAGGAAGATGTGGGTGATTCACTATGGTTGCACAAAGAAATTGCCCGTATGCTGAATGTTAATGCTGCTGTTACAGCGGAAAATGCTGTTATCAGTATATTGTTAAGTATTAATTTTGGAAACGATATATTAGAATTCTTTATATTATCAAGATTTCTGGAATTTACCGAGATATTGTAGAGCATTCCGGATGTAATTATGATCCAGCATAAAACAAAAAGAGCTAAATTTACAGAATTAAAAATGTACTCTAAATAAAATGGCATTGCAGATGTATTATCCGTAGAAATAAAATCTGAGGTTGGTTGGATAGGATTACATTCGCCAAGCAATAATTCAGCTGACATAAGTGAGCGTACATAGCTGCGGAAGTGTTCGCGTGATGCATCGTCATTTTTGGTGTAATGTACATATATGTAATTATCGAGAGGCGAAAGATTAAATTGATTTTCATTTAACTTTGAAACTGTATTTTGATCATGCAGCAGATAGATAACCGGATAAAACGAGTCGCTTATGTGTGCATCTTTTTCGGTAAAACGATTTGAAAAATCCGGTGCAATGTATGGAAATTGAATTTTGCCTATAACACGTACAGAGATTTCCCTGTTTTTACCGGAATCAACCGGCTTACCGCTGTAATCATCTGAAAAATGGGAATTGGACTGTACGGAAACAATGTCGCCGGGATGAACACCGCTGAAAAATGCACCGCAGACAACTGCAGCAGGATAATCTTCTGCTCCTGAATCAGATGAAATATCAAACCATCTGCCTTCCGAAAGATCAGAACGTATAAGATCATAAGTTTCCGGATATGCGGTCAGAAGCTGTATCTCATTTCCGTCACAAAGTGCGTTGGATACATCAAATCCATATACCTTGTCAACATAAGGGGATTCTTTATAAATTGAAAGCAGATCAGAATAATAAACTTTGTTTTCATTTAAGTCTGCTACATATTCACGAATAAAATTTGACAGGCTGATACAGTCTGTATCTGTAAGCTGCGGATCGTGAATTATCTGTTCTCCCAGAGCTGAATAGTACCGGTAACTGACATTTGACAGAACAATTCCCATCAGCACATAAATCAGAATAAAAGAAAAAAAAGAAATTAGTTTTATTTTTGTATGATGAATAAATGGTTTTATTTTCATTGCTGTATCCTCCAGTTAATAATAACCTGACTCTATGAAGCATGTTTGATGAATAAAAGACTTCCGTCCATACTTTTTGCTTATTTCTACTGAGAAGGCTGCATGGGGATTAGCTTTCACCCGGGAAAGTGCGTCACGGCTCCGGCAGCTCGCCGGGCGGCGTGCTCGCTTACTTTTGGACGAAGCAGGTGTTTTTTGCGTGCCGCCGCTATCAATTCAATTCCCAATGTCGCATTGACTAAAATATTTTCATAAGTCGTCTGCTATTCTTGGTTCATGATAAAATTGAATTATTAAAAATTAAAGGTCAGTTTTTTTAGTAAGGGGGTCTGGGGGAGTGCGTCACAGCTCCGGCAACTCGCCGTTTTGTCGGTTCGATTAACTTGTATTTATACTCTAAGTATATTATAATAAAACCGTGATTTCAAGAACATATTTAAAGAAAAGCCGTTTTTTGTTGATTTTGTTTTTTGTTGATTTTATGATCAGCGATAATCAGTGGTTAAATAAGTGATTATTAAGTGGTTATTAATGAAAAAAATGCTTGACAAACAGAGATGATTTGTGTTAAAATCTAAAATTGTAGGTAAGTATCCTGCAATATGATGATTCGTCGTAATTAACAACAAAACTCAGCTTGAATCGTTGAAAATTACAGCGAATTTGTATAATGTGCTGTTTATCGGGTATAATCATTTATGCCTGTTAAACATAGATTGTTATTGAATATGCAAGGAGGTGCAAGAATGCCAACGTTTAACCAGTTAGTTCGCAAGGGAAGAGAAGTTTCCGAAAAGAAGGCAAAGGCTC
>CACZPV010000115.1 GCA_902783065.1 uncultured Ruminococcus sp. | reverse complement strand
GGAATAGGAATATGATACTCTTGCGAAGCCCTCGCCGCATTCGCCGAAAGCCGTACCGGGGACAATTGCAACATGCTGAGCATATATCAGTTCCTCACAGAATTGCTCGCTTGATTTGCCGGAGATCTGTATACTTGGAAAACAGTAGAAGGCACCTTCCGGTTCAAAGCAGGTAAGACCCATTTTGCAGAAACCGTCTACAATAAGCCTTCTTCTCATATCGTATTCTTCCCTCATACGTTCAATATCGGCATCACCGTGTTTGAGTGCTTCGATTGCAGCATATTGTGCTGTTGTCGGAGCACTCATAATGGCATACTGATGAAGCTTTGTCATCTGCGAGATAACAGGCTCAGGTCCCAGAGCATAACCCAGACGCCATCCTGTCATAGCATAGGCTTTAGAGAAGCCGCTGACAACAATTGTACGTTCTCTCATACCGGTAATATCGGCAAAGCTGACATGTCGTTTTTCGCCGTAAGTAAGTTCCCCGTAGATTTCATCGGAAAGTACAAGAATGTTATGCTTTTCAATCACTCTGGCAATTTCTTCAAGATGCTGTCTTCTCATAACTGCACCGGTCGGGTTATTGGGAAAGGGCAGAATCAGCAATTTGGTTTTCGGGGTAATGGCAGCTTCAAGCTCAGCTGCGGTCAGACGGAACTCATTTTCGGCTTTGGTTCTTATAATAACAGGTTTTCCGTCTGCCATTACCGTCATAGGTTCGTAACAGACGAAGGACGGCTGCGGAATCAAAACCTCGTCACCTTCCTGAACCAGAGTTCTTATGCATAGATCGATTGCTTCCGAACCGCCGACAGACACAAGAATTTCACTGTCAGGGTTATATTCAACGTTAAACCGCCTTGCATAGTAGTTGGATATCTGTGAACGAAGTTCAGCAAAGCCTCTGTTCGGAGAGTACCATGTCCTTCCTCTGCGGAGAGATTCAATTCCCTCCTGACGGACGTGCCATGGGGTTGTAAAATCGGGTTCACCAATACTAAGGGAGATCACATGATCCATTTCATTGGCAATATCAAAGAATCGTCTGATTCCGGAAGGTTTAAGTTCCTGTATTTTGTTATTCAGTAATCGGGAATAATCCATCACAGTATCATACTCCTTTGTTCTTCTTCCACGTCATTGTTTCCGAAAACGGCATTGTCCTGTTTGTAGGTGTTCAGTACAAAGCTTGTTGCCGTGCCGATGACATTTTCAAGTGTTGAAAGGCGTTTTGATACAAATTCTGCTATTTCCTGAATGGTACTACCTTTTACAAGTGCGATCAGATCATAGCGGGAAGAAGCTGCAAGGTAAACACTTTCCACGTTGTCATATGACATTACGATTTCTGCTGTTTCGTCAAAACCGGTTTCAGGTTTAGGTGTAACTTTAAGTTCAATAATTGCTCTGACCTCAGCATCCGGAACCTTGCCCCAGTCAATGATAGCTTTTTTTCCTTTAATAATGCCTTTTTCCTTATATTCTTCTATTTCTTTTTTTACTTCTTCTTCGCTTTTTCCAAGCATAGCCGAAAGTTCAGCGCAAGTAAAGTCCGCATTGCGTCCAAGAAGTTCCAGTAATTTAACCATTTTAATCGCTCCTTTGTGCAAATATATATTAACTGCTGTCAGTCAATCATCTATAAATGTTAATCTCTCTGACAGTTAAATTATATAATACAAAACGCTGTCCTGTCAACCCGAAACCCCGGCGAGCCGTTTTTATAACAAGCTATTTTAACAATTTCGTTGACTTTTATTATAATTTATCCTAAAATATATATAAATCAGTTTTACTGCTGATTATAGTGCGGCATAAAACTTTTTATAATAGCCGATTGTAAATTTGCGGTGCTTTTGCCGCCTGCGGCGGCAAAAGCACCGCCCCACTAAGATATAAGGTAGTCATTTTCTACGCCGCAGGCGGAGAAAATGACGGATGGAAGCGGAGAAAAATTGTAAATTACAATGCTGATTATCCACACAAATAAAAGCTTTTTTGAATTTTACAATTGACTAAACTTTTTATAATTAGGGAGGTATTCAAGTTGAAAATAGACAGATTATTAAAGAAAATGTGTGCCATAACCCTTGCAGCGGCTTTGATAGGCGGAAGTGCGGTAACTGTCCTTCCTGCTGTCACCGGCACGTATACCGGCATTGTTGCATATGCTGCGGAATATGGTGACTTTGAATATTCGCAGGAAACTAACAACGGTCCGGTTACGATTACTAAATACAAGGGTACAGATACAAAAATTGTAATTCCAAGCACGATCAACGGCTACCCGGTGACGAGCATTGGTGATTCTACATTCTGGGGTTGCGGAGATCTTACGAGCATAACGATACCTGATAGTGTTACGAGCATTGGTGATTCTGCATTCCGTTATTGTTACAGTCTGACGAACATAACAATACCTGATAGTGTTACGATCATTGGTAGTTCTGCATTCCGTTATTGTTACAGTCTAAAGAACATAACAATTCCGGATAATATTATGAGCATTTGTGATTCTGCGTTCTATGGTTGCAGCGGTCTTACAAATTTAACGATAGGAAATGGGTTGACGAGCATTGATCGGAATGAGTTCGCTTACTGCAGCAGTCTTACAAGCATAACTATACCTGATAGTGTAACGACCATTGGTTATCAAGCTTTCTATAATTGCAGCAGTCTTACAAGTATAATTATACCTGATAGTGTAACGACCATTGGTGATTACGCGTTTAGAGATTGCAGCAATCTTACAAGCATAACGATACCGAGTAGTGTGACAAACATTGGTGAATATGCATTTGGATATTTTTTAAATAATTCGAGCGAGTATAAAAAAATTGATGATTTTACTATTTATGGCGAATCAGGCTCAGTTGCTGAAGCCTATGCGAAAGATATTGGGCTTAAGTTTGTTGATATTACAGAAAAAGCGCTTGAAAACAAGACTACAGTAACGAAAACCAACTTCAATGTCGGCGAAACAATTACAGTAAAAGGCGCAGCAAGCGGCGGCACAGGTCCGTATACATATGAATTTTACTATAAGAGAAGCACCGCAAGCAGCTGGACTAAATTTGACAAAAACGGTGTTGGCACATTTAAACCCGGTTCGGCAGGAACTTTTACAATCAAAACATATGTAAAGGACAGCACCGGAAAAGC
>CACZPV010000114.1 GCA_902783065.1 uncultured Ruminococcus sp. | reverse complement strand
AAGCGAGCACGCCGCAGGCTGCGGAACGCCAGCCGTAGGCAGCGCAGCGGCGGTTGTAAGGGTGTTAAGGAAAAGGGATTGTCAAAGGGGCAAACCTTAAGAGGGCATCGCCCTCTTGTGGTTTTCCCCTTTGAATCGTGCCCGGCGAGCCGCCGGAGCCGAAACGCGATAGTCGCTCGCTTACGCTCCGCTCTGTTACAGTTATTCAGACTTTACACCCGCAGTTCAAGCTGTATTAGTTACTCAACCCAAACATTGAATCAATAAAAGCAGACTACTGATATAGTTGTTTTAGTCTAAATGGCTATGGGTATTGGTAAGGGGACGCCCTATCTCCCGGAGCGTCCCCTTGCTTGTTTGTAAGGTTAAATTATTCAATCACTTGCTGACATCATCTTTAATTACAGTGATACCCAGGTCCGTAAGCTGAATTTCATCAACATCTGCCGGAGCATTGGTCATAGGTTCGCTGGCATTCTGTACCTTCGGAAAAGCAACTACATCACGCAGTGTTGGTGCCTTTACCATTTGCATTACCAGTCTGTCCAGACCGATTCCCATACCTCCGTGCGGCGGTGCACCATATTTGAAAGCATCCATCAGGAAACCAAATTTTGCATAAGCTTCTTCATCGCTCATACCGAGCATTTCAAACATTTTTTTCTGTAAATCAGGATTTGTAATTCTGATAGATCCACTGGAAAGCTCAATACCGTTAAGTACCATGTCATATGCTTTTGCATAAACCTCACCCTTATTGCCGTCCAGTTTATCCAGACAATCATCTGTCGGAGAGGTGAAGGGATGATGCATTGCAATCCATTCACCATTTTCCTTGTCATATTCAAAGAACGGGAATTTAACCACCCAAAGAAAATTGAATCCGTCACCAATTATATCGAGCTTTCTGGCTGCCTCTGTTCTGACAGCACCAAGTGTCGTAAGTACAGTATTATTGTCAGTATCTGCAATAATAAAGACAACGTCACCTTTTTCAGCTCCGGCTGTTTTGAGGATAGACTGCATTTCTTCCTCGGTCATGAACTTTCCAAAGCTTGATGCAATGCCATCTTCATTCATTCTGATCCATGCAAGACCTTTCGCACCGATACCTCTGACAAATTCTGTCAGCTTATCAATTTCTTTTCTTGTGTAGGTTTTCACCGCACCCTTAGCAGTTATGCCTCTTACTGACCCACCGCCGTCTACAGCGCTCTTGAAAACACCGAATCCACAGTTTCTGACATCCTCTGTCAGATCAAAGATCTCCATACCGAATCTGGTATCAGGCTTATCAGAACCAAAGCGCTCCATTACCTCATTATATGTATACCTGGGGAACGGTACAGGAATATCAATATCCAATACATCTTTAAATACTCTTTTAATATAGCCTTCTCCGATATCCAGTACATCCTCCATATCAACAAAAGACATTTCAAGGTCAATCTGAGTAAACTCAGGCTGTCTGTCTGCACGCAGATCCTCATCCCGGAAACAGCGTGCAATCTGCATATATCTGTCAAATCCGGCTACCATACAAAGCTGCTTGTACATCTGCGGCGACTGTGGAAGTGCATAGAACGAACCTTTATGTATTCTGGAAGGTACGAGAAAATCTCTTGCACCTTCGGGAGTAGACTTAATAAGCATCGGTGTTTCCAGTTCTATAAAACCATTTTCGTCAAAATAATCTCTTGTCACCTTTGCTACTTTATGACGCAAAATCAGGTTGTTTTGCAGTTGAGGTCTTCTCAGATCAAGATACCTGTATTTCAGTCTTGTCAGTTCAGCTGTTTTACTGTCATCCACAATCTCAAAGGGCGGAGTTTCTGATTCGCCAAGAATACGAAGTTCTGTCACTTCAATTTCTATATCTCCCGTGGGGATATCTTTATTTTTGCTGCTGCGCTCTCTGACCTTACCGACAGCCGCCAGCACATATTCCGAACGAACGGAAAAAGCCTTATCAAAAACAGATCTGTCTGTATTATCATCAAAAGCCAGCTGTACGATACCTGTTCTGTCACGAAGATCAATAAAGATCAGCTGACCTAAGTCACGCTGACGCTGTGTCCATCCGCATACAGTTACCGTCTTTCCGATGTGTTCCGCACGAAGTTCTCCGCAATAGATACTTCGTTTAAGTCCTGTTAAAAATTCTGCCATTTTACCAATACTCCTTAAATTACTGATCCATGCTCAGTCCAAGTTTTTCCATAAACGTATCATTTGCTCCGTTGACATAGATGGAGAAAAATCTGTCATAGAAATTATCATCCAACGGTACTTCCTTTTCGGTACCTGTCAGCATATTTTTTATTTTTGCCTTATTGCTGTCTATCTCATCATCACCCAGTACCATACTGAACTTTGCCTTAATCTTATTGGCATACTTCATCTGCGGCATCAGCTTCCTGCCGATAATGTCACATTCTGCAATAAGTGATGCATTCCTTATTCCTTCTGTCAGTTCAAAGGCCTTAAGCTTACCCTTTTCACTGATACCGGCTATATAAATATCACATGCCGGCGGAAGTTCCAGCTCCACTCCCTGCTTTTCCAGAAGAATCAACAGTCTTTCAATACCCATACCAAATCCAAGTGACGGAGTCTGATGTCCGCCGAGTTCCTCAATCAGACCGTCGTAACGTCCGCCGCCGCATACAGTTCCTACCTCAGGAGACACAAATTCAAATACTGTTTTAGTATAATAATCCAGTCCTCTGACAATTGCGGGATTAACTTTATATTCCAGATTTACCGCATCCAGACATTTTTTTACACCCTCAAAGTGGCTGCTGCAATCTTCACATATATAATCAAGCACTTTCGGAGCATTTTTCGCGATTTCAGAGCATTTCTTTTCTTTGCAGTCAAGAATCCTCATAGGATTTCTTTCCAATCTTGAATGACAGGTCTGACAAAGCTCATCTCTATGTGCGCCAAAGTATTCCTTCAGTGCTTCATAGTATTTTGGTCTGCATTTCGGACAGCCAATCGAATTAATTTCAAGACTGATATTTTTTACGTCCAGTCTGTCAAATATAGAATTAGCTGCACATATCACTTCTGCATCTGCAAACGGTGAAGCAGCGCCATATGTTTCCATACCAAACTGATGAAATTCTCTTTGTCTGCCAAAATTCTTTTTCTCATAGCGATAGCAGGCAGTTATATAATATGTTTTAATCGGATAGCCTGCCGCAAAAAGCTTATGTTCGAGCATAGCTCTTGCAGCGCCGGCAGTGCCTTCGGGCTTTAACGATAAATTATCCCCGCCCTTAGTAGTAAAGCTATACATTTCCTTCTGTACAATATCAGTCGTATCACCGACTGAGCGATTAAATAATTCTGTATGTTCAAAAACAGGAGTACGGATCTCCTTGAATCCGTAAGACTGTGCCTGTCCCCTCATAATATCCTCCACAAACTGCCATTTATAGCTGTCCGCCGGAAGAATATCCTCAGCGCCGTATACTTTGTTAGTAATCAGATCCATTTTCATATTCCTTTCACAATTTTTACTATTCATCAACACCGGATTTCACAAATTCAGGTCATAAGTTAACCGATACTATTATATTATACATGATTCAACGAAAAAATCAAGACAGAACTACCCGCAAAACCAAAAACCGGCGAGCCGCCGTATTTAATCTTTAGAGATAACAAATATAAAATCAAATATTT
>CACZPV010000113.1 GCA_902783065.1 uncultured Ruminococcus sp. | reverse complement strand
CTGACCATGGCAATATGTATGGTGTGATCGAATTTTATAAAGCAGCAAAAGCCGAAGGAATAAAACCGATTATTGGTTGTGAGGTTTATGTTTCTGCGAGAAATCGTTTTAATCGTGAGCCGCAGTTTGACAGGGAAAACAGACATCTGGTTTTATTGTGTGAAAACGAAACAGGTTATAAAAATCTGTTAAAGCTTAACTCTCTTGCATGGACGGAAGGATTTTACGGAAAACCGAGGGTCGATCATGAGCTTCTTGAAAAATATCACGAAGGGCTGATTGCGCTTTCCGCTTGCCTTGCCGGTGAGATTCCAAAGGCATTGATGAACGGAGATTATGAGGAAGCCGTCAGAATAGCACAGTGGTATCAGAGCACTTTCGGAAAGAATAATTATTATCTGGAACTGCAGGATCACGGTATATCTGAACAAAAAAGATTGAATCAGCAGCTTTTTAGGCTTTCCAAGGAGCTGAATATTCCTCTTGCTGCTACCAACGATTGTCATTATATCACCAAAGAGGACAGCAGAATCCAGAATATTCTTCTGTGTATCCAGACGAATCATACTATTTATGAATCAAATCCAATGGCTTTTCCGACAATGGATTTTTACCTCAAAAGCGAGGAGGAAATGCGTTCGCTGTTTCCGGATTTACCGGAAGCAATTGAGAATACTGCAAAAATTGCTGAAAGATGTCAGGTAGAAATAGAATTTGGAAAAATAAAACTTCCAAGATTTGAGATACCGGATGGTTCGCAGGATCACCTGTCGTATTTTAAAAAACTGTGTTATGAAGGATTGTATAAATACTATGGAGAAACCCCCTCACGTGAAATTATCGACAGGCTGGAATATGAAATCAGTATTGTATCCCAGATGGGATATATTGATTATTATCTGATCGTTGCAGATTATGTTAATTACGCCAGAACTCATGGCATACCTGTAGGTGCGGGCAGAGGTTCAGGTGCAGGAAGCATAGCAGCGTACTGTATGGGTATTACAGAGATTGACCCCATCAGATATCATCTTCTTTTTGAACGTTTTCTGAACCCTGAACGTGTCAGTATGCCTGATTTTGACATTGATTTTTGCACCGAACGCAGGCAGGAGGTCATCGATTATGTAATACGTAAATATGGTGCCGATCATGTAGCGCAGATTGCAGCATTCGGTACGATGGCTGCAAGGGGAGCAATACGTGATGTAGGGAGGGCAATGGATATTCCGTATGCAGTATGTGATAAGGCTGCAAAACTTGTACCGAGAGAGATGAATATTACATTGCGTAAGGCACTTGAAATTTCGGAGGATTTTAAAAAGCTTTATGACAGCGACAGCCAGATTCATAATTTGATCGATACCGCAATGAAACTGGAAGGTATGCCCAGAAATACAACTACTCATGCGGCAGGAGTGGTAATAACTGATAAACCGGTATCAGAATATGTACCGCTTGCCAAAAATGATGATACTGTTGTGACACAGTTCACAATGACAGAACTGGATGAGCTTGGACTATTGAAAATGGACTTTCTTGGTCTGCGTAATCTGACTGTACTGAATTATGCACAGAAGATGATTCAAAAGAAGGAGCCGGATTTTGATATCAGCCGTATTCCGGATAATGATAAGGCGGTTTTTGAGATGTATTCCCGTGCCGACACAGAAGGAGTTTTTCAGTTTGAATCCAAAGGAATGAAAAGTGTATTGGTACGGCTTCATCCTGAAAGTTTGGAAGACATTATTGCTGTTATATCGCTGTATCGTCCGGGACCGATGGACTCTATACCGAAGTATATCGAAAACAGACATCATCCTGAAAAAATCACTTACATGCATCCTTTATTAAAACCTATACTGGATGTTACCTATGGATGTATAGTGTATCAGGAGCAGGTTATGCAGATTTTCAGAAGTCTTGCCGGTTATTCCCTCGGCAGGGCGGATATTGTCAGGCGGGCTATGGCAAAAAAGAAAAAGAAAGTGATGGAAGAGGAAAAGGATATTTTTATACACGGGCTGACGGATGAAAACGGAAATACGATTGTGGACGGATGTATAAAACGGGGAATAGAGGAAAAAACAGCCATTGCTGTTTTTTCGGAAATGGAAAGCTTTGCATCCTATGCTTTTAACAGAGCGCATGCAGCAGCTTATGCGTTTATATCTTATCAGACAGCATATGTAAAATATCATTATCCTAAGGAATATCTTTGTGCTTTGATGTCAAGTGTCCTCGGCGACAGCGGTAAGATTGCCGTTTATCTGGACGAATGTTCTAGGCACGGAATTATGGTACTCCCACCCAGTGTTAACGAAAGCCAAGCAGGGTTTACTGTCTACGGCAACAGTATTCGTTTCGGTCTTAAAGCAGTTAAGAATATTGGTCACGGTCTGATTGATTCTATTGTGAAAAACAGACAGAATAATGCCTACACAAGCTTCTATGATTTTTGCAGCAGGGTTTATGGCAGAGAATTGAATAAGAAAGCATTGGAAAATCTGATTAAATGCGGTGCATTGGATGGACTTGGTGCCAATCGGCATCAGATGATTTTGTCAGCCGATAAATTCATGGAACAGATTGCGGGTGAAAAACAAAGCAGTCTGGAAGGGCAGATGAATTTCTTTTCTTCGGACAGCGGTATGACAGCTATATCTCCTGAATTGCCTAAGGCAGCTGAATACAGCCAGACCGAACTGCTGGAAATGGAAAGAGAAACTACTGGAATTTATCTGAGCGGACATCCGCTTTCACAGTACGATAAAATTGCCGGAATCCTGAATACAGACAGACTGAACGAAATAATTACGGATGAAAGTGAAACATATCCTGATGGTAAAAAAGTAGATGTTCTTTGTATGATTACCAGAATCCGTTCCAAAATCACCAAAAATAATGCCCGTATGGCTTTTGTGAATATCGAAGATAAATATGGAACTCTGGAGATGATCGTATTTCCGAAACAGCTGAACGAATACGGCGGCATGATAACAGAAGGAAGAATTGTCAGAGTAACAGGATCGGTTGACAGAAAAGAGGAAGAACCGGTCAAATTAATCTGTGATAAAATACTGCATATTCCCAACAGCCCGTCAGAAGCGGAAAGAAGAAAGAAAACTGCCGGAAGAAAAACACCAAGAGGATTATATCTTCGTCTGCCGAACGACAATTGCACAGAATATGTCAGGGCAATGCAGGTTATTGATATTTTTGACGGTCCGGAACATTTATTTATTAAATTTACGGATAACGGCAGGATTGTTAAAGATCCCGATTCTATACGTGTGGATGCAAACCCTGTAATGATACAGGAGCTATGCCGCCGCATTGGCAGTGAAAATGTTGTATTTGTGGATGATCAGTAATCGATTTTTTTCGCCGCACCAACACTAACCCTTATCCATTGGGAAGTGTGAATGGACGGGGCAAAAGAATAGCAAATGTTGCCGTCTGCGGAGGAGGTGAAAAGATTTTTATAAACATTCATGATTTATCTTGATTATCGGAATAAAATTGTTTATAATGTTATTGGAATTAAAGTTTTTTCCTGTATTGGCAGGAAGATTATTACGGAAATAATCGGAGGTGGTAATGTATGAGTCCTGACCCTTATGGTAACCAATGTATTACAAAACAATCAGGAGTAAATCGACACTGCCGGCGTTTCCGCATCTGCTGATAACTGATGGGGATTGGTTTGCCCGTCCTTTTGCTCTTTCAGGAAAGGATGAGCACGGTGGTTAATTTCTATAAGACAGTTAACGGCAGAATTGAAGAAATCAAAGAATATGAGGAAGGATGTTGGGTCAACTGTATTGCACCCGATGAAGAAGAAGTGGATTATCTTCTGGATTTTTTTGATATTCCTCCTGAATTGCTGAGGAGCGCACTTGATGAAGAAGAATCTGCACATATTGACAGCGAAGATGATACAACTTTGATTATTATTGATGTACCTGTCGTGGAAAAAGTATCAGGCAGCATTACCTATTCCACTATGCCAATCGGTATTATGATAACCAGCAGGAATGTTATTACAGTTTCATTGAAAGAAAGTACGATTCTGACAGAATTTTCCGAGGGAGTTGTCAGAAATGTCATGACAAATTATAAGACTCATTTTGTTCTTCATATTATGCTCAGAATGGCAACCAAATATCTTCAGTACCTAAAACAAATTGATAAGATCAGCAACCGTATTGAACGTAATCTTCGCAAAAGCGCAAAAAATAAGGAACTGAATCAGCTTCTTGATGTGGAAAAATCACTAGTGTATTTTTCATCGTCACTTAAATCGGACGAAATCACACTGGAAAAAATTATGCGTGGCAGATTTATTAAATTGTATGAGGAAGATCAGGATCTTCTGGAAGATGTATTGATTGAAGTAAAACAGGCTGTGGACATGACAGCAACATACCTGAATATCCTGAACGGAACGATGGATGTTTTTGCATCAATTATTTCTAATAATCTGAATATTGTAATGAAAATACAGGCATCTTTGACTCTGCTTGTTTCTGTTCCGACTGTTATTTCCGGAATTTATGGTATGAATATTATAGGTGGATTGCCGTTTGATGCGATATGGTGGTTTCCGCTTGCATTATCAGCGGTACTGATGATCATTGTATATATATTCCTCAAACGCAAGGATATGTTTTAATCATTAAACTTCCCATTAATAATTACAAGATCAAGCCATCGGCTGACTGAAAGAAGCAGATAAACCTGTGTGCAGCTTGAATTTCAGTTTATCTGGGATAGGAAAATCTTTGAAAACACTGATTATATCCGGTGTCTATGTCGCTGTGGAAATCTTGATTAATTCAGAAGTTTCCTTGAATTTTAAACGAAAAGCCTTTCCGTATGGGAAGGCTTTTGGTATAAGGCGGTGTTTTATAAATGAATGAAGAAAAATTATTTCATCTGGGTATTTCTTCTGGATTTGGTGCAAAATATGCAATACTTCCTGGTGACCCGGGAAGAGTGGATAAGATTGCTTCTTTTCTCAAATCTCCGGTATTGATAGGGGAAAACCGGGAGTTTCGTTCTGTGGCGGGAATCTTATCGGGAGAAAGAGTAATCGTTACATCAACAGGAATCGGAGGGCCCTCTGCGGCAATTGCTCTGGAGGAATTATATATTTCGGGAGTAAGGACAGCTGTCAGAATCGGTACTTGTGGGGGGATGCATGAAAGTGTTATTCCCGGAGATGTTATTATTCCTACGGCGGCAGTGCGGATGGAAGGAACTTCTAAAGAATATGCACCTATAGAATTTCCGGCAGCGGCTGATTTCGGGGTTGTTACAGCACTTGTCAGTGCAGTAAGAAATCAAGGAGTTTCTTATCATACCGGAGTTATACAGAGTAAGGATTCTTTTTACGGGCAACATAATCCCGAAAGTATGCCGGTCGCAGAAAAGCTGATTTATAATTGGGAATCATGGAAACGGCTGGGAGTTCTGGCATCAGAAATGGAAACAGCGGCACTTTTTACGGTTGGTCATACAAGGGGAATCAAAATGGGCTGCATACTTCATGCTTTGTGGAATCAGGAAAGACGGATAGCTGGCTATAATGATCCCGAAAGCTTTGATCTTACTGTAACTATTAAAGTTGCAGTGGAGGCACTGAATATTCTGATAGGAGTAGATGATGGAAAATAAACCTAAACTGATAGCGGTATTGGGTCCAACCGCATCCGGAAAAACTTCGCTTGCTGTAGAGCTTGCACAAAAGTATCATGGTGAAGTTATTTCTGCCGATTCAATGCAGATATATAAAGGAATGTCCATTGCAACAGCAAAACCGGATTTAACTGAAATGAAGGGTGTTCCTCATCATCTTATGGATTTTCTTGATCCGGAGGAAGTTTTTTCCGTATCTGATTATGTAAGATTAGCAAATAGTGCGGCTCATGATATTATTTCAAGAGGACATTTGCCGATTCTTTGCGGAGGGACCGGATTATATGTGCGTTCCTTTTTAGAGAATGTGCAGTTTTCAGACGAGCAGAAAGATCCTGTGCTGAGAGCCACCCTGAATGAAAGATATCATACCAAGGGCGGAGAAAAACTGATTGAGGAACTAAGAAGTTTTGATCCCGAAACGGCAGAAAAGCTGCTGCCTTCTAATTACAAAAGAATCATCAGGGCTATAGAGATTTATCGTCTGACAGGGATAACAATGTCCGAATCAATCAGACGTTCGAAACAGAAACCGCCTGTTTATGATGTTATAGCGGTTGGCATTACATATGCGGACCGACAAAAGCTGTATGACAGAATTAATAAGCGTGTTGACTGCATGATGAAAGCAGGACTTCTGGAAGAAGCAAAACTATTTTATGCCAGTAAAATCGGTACAACTGCGGCGGCGGCAATTGGCTATAAAGAACTGAAACCATATCTGGACGGAGAAAAAACTCTTGAAGAAGCAATAGAACATCTCAAACAGGAAACAAGACACTATGCCAAGCGTCAGCTGACATGGTTTCGCAGAGATGCATATATTAATTGGATAGAAGCAGATCGTGTTGACAGCGTTTATGAAAAAGCGATAAAGATTATTGAAAGAGATGGTTTACGCAAATAATTCCCAGGGTTTTTGAATGAGTAAAGAAATTATGAACAAATCCAATTAAAGACGATTTTATCAAGATAAGAGGAGTCAAGAAGGCATTT
>CACZPV010000112.1 GCA_902783065.1 uncultured Ruminococcus sp. | reverse complement strand
TGCCACTAATGCACCGCTTACTAATAATACTACTGTAACCAAAACCAACTTTAATGTCGGCGAAACAATTACAGTTAAAGGCGCAGCTGAAGGCGGTAAGGCTCCGTATACTTATGAATTTTATTACAAGAGAAGTACATCAAGCAGCTGGACAAAATTCGGTAAAGACGGCAGCGGTACGTTTAAACCGGGTTCCGCAGGAACATTTGCCATTAAAACCTATGTAAAAGACAGCAACGGTAAAGCGTCTGTTAAAGAATTTACCCTCACTGCTTCATAAAAAATTATGACTGATATAAAACACAGCATAGGCGTTGATCAGCGCCTATGCTGTGTTTTTTGTCTGCTTAATAGTATTTGCCTGAAAAAACAGACTTGATGAATTTTAAGTCCATACGGGTTCATCTTATCCGGGCTGCGGGCGTGCTGCGCACGCCCGCAGCCGAACACAACAATCGCAAAAGAAGCTCAACTGTAATTTCCCGGACGTCAAATAATACAATTCACTCAGACTATATAAACTCCTGATATACTCTGTTTTGTCATTCCGTAAATATTATATTAAATCAATTGAATTTATCGGCAGAATGTTGTATAATTTTTATCAGAAGTTACTTTAATGACAGAATAAACAGCCAATTGTAAAATAGCAGGGATTTGTGCCGCTCTGAAAATCAAAAAGCAGTCTTTTCGACACTTAAGCGGAGAAAATGACGGATTGCGGCGGAGAAAAATTGTAAAACACATGATATTAAAAACCGCATGCGGTGAAAGGGTTGCAGACTTTTACAATTGACTAAATAAAAATGAAGAATTGGAGGAATTACTATGGGGCTTTATGATAAACTGCAAAGTCAGACAGTCAGCAGCGTTGAAGAACAATTAAATAAACCAATCGAAGGAACTTTTAATTTTACTTTTGACCAGCTTCCCGAAACTGCGGAGCAAATGAAAGCGCTGCCGGAAGCATCACTTGATATACCTTATAAAACAGCTGCTCTTGCAGTATGTGCCCTGTGCTGCTATGCAGTTGATCGTGAAAACGGTATAGAAATGATTAATTTTTTGCGCGGACCAAAGGGCGCACTTTCTAATTATGACATTCAATTTCTCAACGATCGGCTCAGAAATCAGCAATATGTGCCATTTTCATATTTTGAAGGTGCTAAGCCTGAAAATAATTACAGGCCGAATGAACCATATAAGATCACTTTCTATTCGGATCCATATACTTTTTCCAGCGACGGCTATGCCAAGGTTAACGTCCGATCCGGAGGAGCTGACAGCCCCAGACAAATTCAGCTAAGAATAAAAGGCAGCCAATGGTTCTTATGGGAACAGTTTGTTCTCGTAGGTATTCGTCAGCCGGCTTCGCAGGAGCCATGGTCATAAAACCGGATAATCAGACAGGAGGAACAGTATGATCAAATTTCAAAATGTAACAAAAACCTATAATAAAACAGTACGAGCACTTGATGATGTCAGCTTTAATGTTAAAGGCGGTGAAATTGTAGGCTTTATCGGACCTAATGGTTCGGGTAAGACCACCACCATGAAGCTGCTTACGGGAATCATTAAACCTGATCAGGGAAAAATTGTTGTAAACGGTTTTAATATAAAAGAGGATCCGATTAAAGCAAAACAATCAATCGGTTATATTGCAGATAGTCCTGATATGTTTCTTCGTCTGAAAGGAACAGAGTTTTTGCAGCTGATCGGAGATATCTACCGTGTTCCCACCGAGGAAAGAAAAGAACGTATTGAAACTCTTGCAGAAAAATTCGGACTGACGGACGCTCTGACATCACCGATGATGAGTTATTCCCACGGCATGCGTCAGAAGATGATGGTTATTGCAGCACTTCTTCACAAACCGCCTGTATGGATACTGGACGAGCCTATGATCGGTCTTGATCCGAAATCTGCATTTGAACTGAAACAGCTTATGAGGGATCATACAAAAGACGGCAATGCGGTATTTTTCTCTACCCACGTACTTGAAGTTGCAGAAAAACTTTGTGACAGAGTGGTCATTATCAAGAACGGACACATTCTTTACAACGGAACATTGGATGAACTGGAGAAACAAAATAAAAATCAATCACTTGAAAATATATTCCTGGAGCTGACTGAAAAATGAAAATGTATTTAAGACTTGTTTCGGCTCTGATACAGGGTGTTGAGCCGAGTGATAAAGAAAAAAAGCGCAATAAAATTTTTTATATTGTCATGAGTATTATAGCAGGATTCGGAATCATGCTGCCGATGACTTTTTTCGTCGGTGTTATTATTTACTCTCTTACCGGTTCACTTGTTACATTCGGTACCGCACAAAATGGTGTGGAGCTTTTTCTGCATCTGATATCGGCTTTTTCCTTCATTTTTGGTCTGAATGTTATTTTTTCGGTTTTTTACTTTTCAGGAGATATTGAAAATCTCCTTCCGCTTCCGCTTAAGCCTTATCAGATCATTGGTTCCAAATTTACTGCTGCTTTGATCAGTGAAAGCGTAATGGAGGTTCTTGTGATAATAGCTGCCCTTGCCGGATATATCATCGGTGCCGGTAAACCAATATGGTCATGGCTGGTTGCTGTTATCGGTACAATTACATTGCCGATTATTCCTCTTGTTTACTGCGGAATCCTGTGTTTAGTTGTAATGTATTTTACCCGGTTTGTCAAAAACAAAGATACTGTCAATAAAATCACAGGCATCTTCACCTTTGCAGTAATTATCGGAATTGTGTTTCTGATTTCCCGTAGTGGTTTTGATACCAATGAACTTATTAAGGCTATGTCACAGACAGATAACGGTGTGCTTGCCGTTATGAATATTATTTTTCCTCATGTTCCGTTCCTGATAAATTCAATGGACGCTGCCTCTTTGTGGCAAATGATTGTTTATCTTGCTGTTAATGTTGCTGCAATTACTGTTTTTATGCTGTTGGCACAGCTGCTTTATTTTCCAAGTGTAATCGGTATCGGACAGGGAAGTTCAAAAAGCAGAAAAAATTCCAGCCATATCATTGAAAAAATGCGTATGCATCGGCCGAGTATTACTTACCTTAAAAAAGAATTTGACATTCTGTTCAGAACCCCTGCCTATTTTACAAACTGTGTAATGATAAACCTTATATGGCCTGCTTTTTTTTACCTGATTGTTGTAATGCAGGGAAGAACAAATTTTCTGGAATCATTTATTTACGGAATTCACAGCGGCAATGAAGAAACGGTATTACTATTTATGCTGGGGATTTCAGCAGCTTCGGTACTTGTAACAGCAGTTAACTGCATCGCCTCCTCTGCACTGACTAGAGAAGGAAAGCATTTTGCCTTTATCAAATATATTCCCCTACCATATATTGCACAAATCAATGTCAAAGCACTTGTCAGTATTATTATCAGCGGAACCGGTATGCTGATTTATGTAATTGCTGCCTGTATCTGGCTTAATACAGGAATTAAATTCATATTGTTTAGTTGTATGCTGAGTCTTTTCTCAGTAACATTTGCTACCTACTTTGGTATTTATATGGATTCTGTGAACCCAAAACTGATCTGGGACGATGAGCTTAATGCGCTCAGAGGTAATTACAATATCTTCTTTAATATGGCTATGGCAATTGTAATTGAAGCCGTAATTTGTGCCGGTTCGTATTTATTATTTAAATTTACGGATGTAGGTTCAATTACAATTATTATGATGCTTTTTGTTCTGATAATGATACTGAACGCAGTAAGTTATCTTCTTTGCCATTATAAAGCAACCAAAAATATCGAAAACATGCTGATATAAATTTCTTTCCAAAACAGGCTTAAGTCAGAATTTTTAATGGAGTATTTCATGAGCGAAATCAAATATTACATAATGGATATGTTACCATATATGGCAGCAGCAGTACCAATTTCTATATTGCTGCGTGTAATAGCATATTTTGTTAATAAAAAGAAGAATATTAAAACAACGCCTCAGCATGAAATTGGTTTTTTGCTGTTTGCCATATTTATTGCCGGATTGATCTCCCAGACCGTTGTACCTAAATTGCCGTGGGGGGAGATTGGTCTGGATTTCAGTAAAATAAAAGAAAATATTTTTATACGTCTGATACCCGGAAATATTTTTTTTGACAGTGCAGCTCATTTCTCGATTGGCGATTATAGTTATTTTATTGTTAACTTTGTGGGGAACATTGTGATGTTTTTTCCTATTGGTTTTTTTGTTCCCTTGCTTTGGAGATCATCCTTCAAAAAAACCGTATTGATCGGTGCCCTTTGTTCCCTTACGATAGAAATTTTGCAGCTCCCTCAGCCACGCTGTTCCGATCTGGATGATCTGTGGCTTAATACTCTTGGCGCCGCAATAGGATATCTAATTTATTTCCCTTTTGGAAAATATTGCAGCATTTCTGTATCCCGCTTTAAAACAATCGGCAGATCACATTCTTCTGACAATATGCAGATCAAACTTTCTATTGATGAATAATCTCCGATAAATAACAACCATCCTATGCACTCTATTCCCCGCTATGCTTTTTGTCGTCCCTGCTGTAAGGCAACAAAGAAAACATAAAAAAACCTCCCCCTGAGACTTTTTAACTATTTCTAAAAAGCCTCGGGGGATTTTATACTGATCGCAGTTAGAAAGCAGACTCGGATTTTCGAGGATAATTTTCGCAAGGCAAGAGAGATGACGCAGTATTGCAGAAATCAGACCAAAAAGATTGTCTGCTTTTTATCAGATATTAGTATAAATTGATATTCCCAAAAAATCAACTGAATTTAATCTGTGGGAGGTCGAAAGTCATAATTTTCGTATTCAAATGCATCGGCATCTTCATCATTAGGATCTGCTTTGCCCCTGTGTACATAATTTTCAGACACTTTTTCGAGTTCTGCAATAGCCTGAAGCAGCTCCTCCCTGCAATCACCGTATTCATCATTACGCTTGTCAAGTATTTCTATTTTACTTAAATAAGCAAGGTATAACGAGCGGTCCTGATCACTGAGTTCGGTTCGTACCCTTTCTCTCATTTCAGATAACTGTTTATCGGAAAAATATTTCATTTATTTTCACCTCTTTTGAATAAATCACAAAGCGACAGGATATTCTCCTGCCGCTTTTGTATTTATAAGATCATGCTTCGGGATCTTTACACTTTACTCTGTTCATTCTGCAATAATGTCTTACGTAAGAATTTTCTCTTGAACAGCGTACAACAAGTGTTCTGTTAGATCCGTTAAAGGCGTTTTCTTCGATTGTTGAAACCGTATCGGGAAGTATCAGACTTTTCAGTCTGCTGCACTTACTGAATGCACCGTATTCAATCACCTCAAGGTTATGAGGAATATTTACGGTCGTCAGTGATTCGCAGCCGGTAAATGCGCCGGCACCGATAACAGTTACACCTTCTGGAATATTTACAGTTGTCAGTGATTCACACCAACTGAAAACATTTTTTCTGATATCGTGTACACTTTCAGGCAGAACAGCCTTTACAAGACCTCTGCATCCGCTGAATACATTCTCAGGAAGTTCTTCCACACCATCGGGAATAACAACCTCTTTCAGCGACTCACAATTAAGGAATGCATGTTTGCCAAAGCTCTTGACCGATGACGGAATAACAAATTCACTAAGCTTTTCACAGCCACTAAAAGTACTCTGTCTGATTCTTGTAACAGTTGAAGGAATTGTAATCTTCGGAAGGCTGACACAGCCTACAAAAGCACCTCTGCCTATATCTACAATACCCTCATGCATATTAACAGTAATAAGTCTTGTACAGTTCTCAAATGCTCTCTCGCCTATCTTAAGCAGCGTTGACGGGAGATCTACAGCTTCTACAACAGAATTGCCGGAGAATGCACAATCATCTATTACCTGATAACCCTCAGGAATGGAAACATGGCTTCCATTTTGATGCGCTGCATCACTGCTTGTAAATACCTTTGCGTTGGCAGGTATTACAGGTCCGGCAGAAGGTGCTGCCTGTGGTTCAGCTGCAGGCTGTGAAGCAGTTACATCCGGAATAGGCTCATTTGAAGGAACTGCCGGAGCAGGTTCATCCGGAATCGGTTCATTCGATGGAATCACAGACGGCTGCTGTTCCTGTACAGGAGCAGCGAGTTCCTGCTGTACAGGCTCAGGCTGCGGAACACTTGGTGTCGGCTCAGGCTGCTCGGCAGGTTTTGCTTCTTCATGCTGCTGAGGAGCTGTTTGATTTGGCTGACCCCATGGATTTTGAGTTTGCTGACCCCATGGATTCTGTTGTCCGGGCTGCCCCCACGGATTCTGCTGTCCGGGCTGTCCCCACGGATTTTGCTGTCCGTCAGGCTGCTGCGGCATTTGCTGTCCCCATGGATTTGGCTGACCCCAAGGGTTCTGCTGTCCCCATGGATTCTGCTGTCCCCATGGATTCTGCTGTCCGGGCTGTCCCCATGGGTTCTGCTGATTCCAGGGATTCTGGGCTCCTTCGCCCTGCTGTGGCATTTGCTGTCCCCATGGATTTGGCTGACTCCAAGGGTTCTGCTGTCCCCATGGATTCTGCTGT
>CACZPV010000111.1 GCA_902783065.1 uncultured Ruminococcus sp. | reverse complement strand
TGCAAAAAAGTATCCTGCATGGACGGCAGCCGCGCAGGATGAAAAACAGAAGGGCGGCTTCAAGGTCGGCGCAGACAGCTCCGGCGGTAAGTCTGCCGATGATGACGAAAAGCTGAACCAGATATTCGGTATCAGAAAAAAGAAATAAGAAAGAGAGGTATACTATCACTAATTCATTACAAATTTGAATTATCAAAGCTCAAAGTTTAGTTTTTTGGGGAAAGGGTCTGGGGGATAACTCTTTGTTTTTAAACAAAGGGTTATCCCCCCAGAAAATTGCGTTTCGGCTTAAAAAACCGTGGATTGCAATTATCATTTTATAATGGTATAATAGGATGTATTGATAGATGATTTTAAGTTTCTGCAATAAAATAATCAGAAGTTGAAGCTGCATAACATCATCATAATTTAATGTTTTCTTTCTGCCGCCGCAGTCGGACTGAATAAAGAAAACTCTCTATGAAAAGCCATTCTTTAAATAGAGCTTTTAGACAGAAGCTTTATTGTATAACAAAGAAAAATAAACTGAAGATGTCTGGTAAATCATTGTGCGAATTATAACTAATATACCATAGTTTGTAAGAGGTCCTTTTAATGAATAATTTTGATCAGCTGCTTGCTTCTGTAAGAAATGAGGCAGAAAATATTAAAATACCAATTTCCAGGCAAATCTCCGATCATGTTCTGGTCAATACACGTGCAAAAACAAGGTTCGGCAGATGTATCAAACTGAACGGACAATATACTATTGAGCTTTCGTCAAGGCTGCTTGAAGCACCGGAAAAATCCTGC
Source organism: uncultured Ruminococcus sp. (assembly GCA_902783065.1). Taxonomy (GTDB): domain Bacteria; phylum Bacillota; class Clostridia; order Oscillospirales; family Acutalibacteraceae; genus UBA1213. The sequence continues at coordinate 17,046 of CACZPV010000111.1, read as the reverse complement.
CGCCAGACAATAGCACATGAATTGATCCATACCTGCCGGGGATGTATGAATCACGGAAATATGTTCAAACTTTATGCTGAAAAAATGAATCAGACTTATGGATATCATATCACCCGTACCAGCAGTGCTGAAGAAATGGGTGTGGAGGACAGCAGCAAAGAAGCAAAATATATTATTGTCTGTAAAAACTGCGGAAAAGAAATACGCCGTTCCCGAAAAAGTCCTTTAACAGATCACCTTTCACGGTATCGATGCATGTGCGGCGGAGAGCTTGTTATGAAAGGCAGTGAAAATACAGCAGTATCGACTGTTAATGTACCAGCAGCAAAATATGTTCTCTTATGCACAAAGTGCGGAAAGCATTTTGAAAGAGAAAGAATGTCGCAAGTGATTAGGATGCCGTCACGCTATCGCTGTAGTTGCGGCGGTGTTTTGAAAAGAATACGCTGAATTTGTTTGATTTCTGCCAAAACAGATAATAATTCGGGAGGTGATCCAAACGGAAAAAATAAAACTTATCTGTCCGGTCTGCGGCAAATCTCTTGAAAGAAATGAAAAAAGCTGTTTCTGTGCAAAGCGACACAGCTTTGATATTGCCCGTCAGGGGTATGTCAATCTTCTGCCTGTCCAGAATAAACATTCGCTGTCGCCCGGAGATACCAGAGCAATGCTCCTTGCAAGAAGAAAATTTCTTGATAAGGGTTATTATGAGCCGATCGTTAACGATATCACATATGCTATCGGACAATACTGTAAAATTGATGCTCCTGTTGCAGCAGATATCGGAAGCGGTGAGGGTTACTATACTGCAAAAATCAGTCAAAAGTGCCAAACATGTTCTGTTGGAATTGATATTGCCAAGGAAGCCGCTAAAATGGCTTGCAGCAGAGATAAAAATATTCTGTGGGCTGTTGCAACAGCTTCTCATCTGCCAATCGCAGATAAAAGCGTTGATTTGCTTACGGCAGTTTTTTCATTGTTCGTGAATGACGAATATGCCAGGGTTTTGAAAAATGGTGGTGTATTGATCGAAGTAACAGCTGGTTCCGAACACCTTATTGAACTCAAGAAGATTATCTATGATCAGGTGTTCGAGCAGCATAAGCAGCCTTCTCCATACGGGAAACAGTTTAAAATGCTTGTGCAGCACAATAGAAAATTTACAATTCACCCTGTATGTGAAGATTTAAAGGTGCTTCTTTCTATGACACCACATATTCACAGGATTAACCGGGAGCAGAGCGAAAGAATCGATCATATTGACCATATGGATCTGACGGTTAATTATGTGATAAGAGTATTACAGAGAATATGATTTGAATGTTGACACTATATCTAAGAATCGCTGATTAATTCTTTAACAGCGAGCGGGGTATGGCGAGGTTCTCTAAATATATTTCAGGAGTAGTTGAAAGTATGAAAAAGAAACTTTTTATATGTTTGTTGGCTTCCGTATTGAGTGTGTTTTGTGCATGTTCTTCAAATGATAATGCCAGACTTACTGATGCGGATGAAGAAATGGGTGTTTCTGTTTATGAGGGTTCAGACGGAAAAACCATATACAGTTTTGATCTGGATGGTTCCAAAACGGAACCTGTGGAAAATAAAAATCTGAAAAAACATACATTGCAAAAGATAGAAGTTTCCGCAGCACCGGGAAGTATCAGTCTGGAGAAAGCTGAGGAAATTCTTGATTCCTGCAGCAGATACAGGCTGTATATTCCCGGAACGGTTGCTGAAATGAAAAAACAGTATAACGAAACGATCACATTTAACGGAAAAGAATATTATGCAATAAGCTTCTATCTGGAAAAAGATGGTGTGAGAAGATATGTTGGTTCAGATGTAATCGTTGCCTGTGACGGTTCAGATATATACAGGCTTGATCTTTCTGGAAGCTATCAAAAAGTTGAAGCTGATGCTGCCCAAAATGACAAGCCGTTGACTGAAATTTTCAAGGGTACCGGAATAAGCGCAAAAGATGCGTTGTTTTCAATCAATAACTATGACCCGAAAACCTTGGGGCTGGAAGAAGAAATTACAGATTATACCTTTGAAATCAGTGATCAGCTTGCTGTAAAAAGGAGCATTAGCTGCTATCGTATTACACCAAAGCTCAGATATGCTAATTCTGTCAAGCTTTGTTCACCTATTTTTGTTGCAGCAGACGGTTCAGGCAGAACGTTATTGTATAACAGTGATAAAGATGATTATACTATACTTTAAACCTGAATCCGTGAGTTGATGGAAGGTCTTTTGAAAAAAATACGGGTTTTAATCTGTTCAGGCGGCATGCGTGATGCTGTTCCATAAATTCTCCCCCTTCCCTTTGGGAAGGGGGACGGGGGATGTGCAGAAAATCAGCACCTGACAGGTGTGGATAAGGTGAAATCTGAATAACTGAAGTCTGGATGAAAAAGCGGAATTTTGCGGGTTTATCAGACTGGTTTCTGAAATGCATGCTTATTGTAAAATTAAGGTGTTGTATTCTGCTGTATGTGCAGAGCAATATACCGATAACGAAGAAAGGAAGATTTATCATGATTATTAAACCAAAAGTAAGAGGATTTATCTGTACGACTGCACATCCGGCAGGCTGCAAGGCGCTGGTGAAAGAACAAATCGATTATGTCAAAGCTCAGAAACATACTCAAAAGGGAGCGAAAAAGGTTCTGGTTGTCGGTGCTTCAATGGGATATGGTCTGGCTTCACGTATTTCTGCTGCTTATTCAAGCGGTGCAGCAACGATAGGAATTATTTTCGATCGGGCGGCGGCAGGCGCAAGAACAGCTACTTCCGGATGGTATAATACGGCAGCTTTCGAGGAATTTGCTTCGGCAGATGGTTTGTACGCAAAAACTATCAACGGTGATGCGTATTCCAAAGAAATCAAAGAACAAACGATAGAGCTGATAAAAAAAGATCTTGGAAAGGTGGATTGTGTGATCTACAGTCTTGCAGCGCCGAGAAGAACAATGGATGACGGAACCATGTATACTTCCGTTTTGAAGACAGTAGGGGAGCCATATACTAATAAGACAATAAATCTGAAAGATAATACCGTAAGTGATATTACTGTAGATCCTGCATCTGATGATGAAATTAATGCAACTGTAAAAGTTATGGGCGGTGAGGACTGGAAGGATTGGATTAATGCGCTGAAAGCTGCAGATGCGATCGAGAAAAATGCCGTAACGGTAGCTTATTCTTATATTGGTCCTGATATAACTCATCCGATGTATGCTGACGGGTCGATCGGAAAGGCGAAGGATCATCTTTTTGCATCAGCAAAAGAAATGAGTGCCGAAGGCGGAATAAAAGCATATATTTCTGTCAATAAGGCGCTGGTAACACAGTCAAGTGCAGCTATTCCGATTGTTCCGCTTTATATTTCCATTCTATATAAAGTTATGAAAGAAAAGGGTGTACATGAAGGTTGTATCGAACAGATGTGCAGAATGTACAATGAAAAACTATTTGCCGGTGATGCTGTTACAGATGAGGAAGGCAGAATCAGAATGGATGATCTGGAGATGGGCGAGGAAATCCAGACTGAAGTACATCGTCTTTGGACGGAAATTGCAACTGAAAATCTCGACAGTCATGCAGACCTGAAAGGTTACCATGATGATTTTTACAAGCTTTTTGGATTCGGCGTCAGCGGTGTTGACTATGAAGCTGATATTGATCAGAATGTCAGGATCATGAGTATTGATTAATTAAAACATTGACCAATACCATTGTTTATAGTGACAGTCTGTCTTTTGCAAAGGATTCTCTAAATATTAGTATTATTCAGTGTTTCCTTAATTATCAGGATTATCAAAATGGAAAACCACAAGAGGTTCGTGTCCTCTTGTGGTTTTCCATTTGCTGTGTGCTTGTTTTCATTTTATCCGGATTTGCCTGTCGGCAAATGTTTTATTCATTTGTGCTGCTTTCAAATTGTCCGGCAAAACTATTAAGACCGTCTTTTACATCACTGGCTGCATCGTTAAAATCGCTGACTGTATCATTGAATTCACTGACCTGTTCATCAATCTCGCTTTTTAAATCGCTTGCCTCGTTCAGAAGACCGTTCATCTCTCCGGCAAATTCATCCTGAGCCTGTTTATACTCACTGCAGGCACAAAGAACAGTTGCAGCAGCCACTGCTGCAATAACCGACAAAATAATCTTTGAAGATTTTTTCATTTGTATTTCCTCCGTAATCATTGAATTATAATTACAATATAACACATATCAATTCAGATTACAAGGGATAGTAGAAAAATAACACTTGACCGGCAAGCCGTCGATGGCGAAACGCATTTCCCCCAAACCCCTTTCCTAAAAAAACTGAAACTTTAATCTTAATAATTCAACTTATCATGAACCGAGAAAGCAGACGACTGATGAATTTGTTTTAGTCAAAGTTGTTGTGAGAATCGAATTGACTGCGACGGCATGCCGCCAGACGACTGTAATATTGTAAAAAATCTGATCAGCTGCGGGTATTAGTAAGGGTCCAGCGTCACGCTGGCAGCGGCGTCACGCCGCCCGGTGAGTCGCTGGACCCTAAATGTGAAATTTTTCCGTTTGCCGTATATCGTATTCAGGGCTGTCAACTATAATTTTCCATTTACCACCTGAATCCGTGAAATTCGGTACTGATGAACAGTAAAAGCGTAGTTATAATGCATAGTTTTCTTTTGCTTGCATATATCTATGAACAAATGACGCTGATCCCCCGATCAGAACAATATTGTCGGATCAATATATTCACCTTTTATTTTTGCTTCTAAATGCAGATGCGGCTCATCTTTGATTTCTGACGGAATGTGACCGATATATCCGATGGTTTCTCCGGCAGTTACTGTATTTCCCTCTTTAGCAATGGAAGTATTGGTTACGCCACAGTAAAACAACTCATATCCGCCGTTGCTTTCAATACAGATTACATTGCCGAGAAGAGGATCATAATACATTTGTTTCACTCTGCCGCTCAGAACTGCGTGAACAGGAGAACCGTCTCCGGCACTTATATCAACGCCGTTATGTGTACGCCAGTCCTTCATAGTTTCCGATTTAATCGGATCCTTCGGACTGTACATTTTAATGACGTCGCCTTTGGCAATTGGTTTGCTTACTTTTGTATTAGCGGAGTTTTCTGTACTTTGCTGTGCTGACGGTTCCGGGACTGATACCGTTACAAGCTTTGTTTTGTCAATTTTAGGTTCGGGATTGCTTTCTTCCTGTAAAGAAATTTCAATAACGGAACTCTCATCTTTTACGGAATTTTCATAATTCTGTCCGCTGACCTCATTAGCAGCTTTAACGGCAGATGCTTCGGACATACTTTCCTCTGCCGAAGTTTCAGGTTCTATAGTTTCTCCCACACTGCCATAGGTATTCCAGGCAGCACCCGCTACAGCAGAAATACACAGTGCCAGAGAAATATAAAAAGCAATGTTTTTTCTGACTGATTGTCGGGATTGTTTTTCTTTTTTCATACTAAACATCAATTTGCACCTCCGTTATTATTGTTAACAGAGGTAAATTAATCTATGCATAAAATTTTAAATTGATCAGCGTTCCCCTAAATACCCGATAAAAGACAAACTGAAAATCCATGTCTGCTTTCTATCAGGAATTAGTATAAAACTATTTACTAGGATTCAGGCATAACTGAATGTACATAATTATCAATACCGAAAAGCCAATACAGACTTACGTCCAGTATACGTGAAAAAGCAAGCAATTCAAAATCAGCTACAAAACGTTCACCATTTTCAATTCTGCTTATAACTTTTTGGTTCATCGTGATTTGATGCGTATTCATTTTTTCAGCAAGCTGACGCTGCGAAAGGTTATTTTTTACTCTGGCGATTTTCAGCCGTTCGCTGATAATATTACTGGAGCCGTTATAGTCATATATTTTCATAATTATAATTCCTTTTCAATAAAATGTTCAGTAAATCCCCTGTACGACAACCTCACCTGAATTAACAGCGTAGACAGTTCCGTTTTTGTCACGAATCATAAGATCACCTTCGGACGAAAGATCAAAGGCGGTTCCTTCAATCTTTACACCTCCTTTAACAGCGCTTACCTGTCGGTCAAGGGTGGCACAAAGTGATTTAAAATTATTTTTATCTTCCTCCGTGAATCCTGCCATAAATCCGGCAGTTACCATATCGAGATTTTTCAGAATACATGCAAAAAATTCATTTCTATTAATTTTTTTACCGCTTTCTATGTATAAAGAAGTAGCTTTTTCCTTGATTTCATCCGGAAATGAAATGTGGTTGACATTAATTCCGATACCGATTGCCACATAATCCACTCTGTCGGTTTGTGCAGCCATTTCTGTAAGTATACCGCAGACTTTTTTGTTTCCGATAATAATATCATTAGGCCATTTTATTTTTGCATCAAGACCGGTATATTCTCTTACCGCCAGACACATTCCATATCCTGCTGCCAACGTGACTGCGGATATCTCATTCGGCGGTAGATCCGGTTTTAACAGAACCGTAAAGTAGATTCCGCCAGAATCTGATTGCCACGTTCTTCCAAGCCTGCCTTTACCGCCGGTTTGCTTTTCGGCGGCAATCACAAGTCCGCTTTTTTCACCTTCCGCTGCACGGCGTTTAACTTCTTCATTAGTAGAATCCACACTTTTCATAATATCAAGTTTGGTACCGACTACAGAAGTGTGCAGCATGGGTGTTATTTTTTTTATATCAAGCAAATCAGCTGCTTCAGCAAGCCGATATCCACGATGGGTAACAGAATCTATCTTATAGCCTTCTTCACGTAGAAGACCGATATATTTCCAGACTGCGGTTCTTGATACACCAAGCTGTTTGCTTAGCTGTTCACCCGATACATACCCATCCGATGATTCCAATACAGCTAAAATCTTTTTTTTCATTGTAAAACCCCTGCCTGATATAATCCGTTTTCCGATAATATTTTTTTCAATGCTATTACCATATTATCCAGATCATCTTTCACTTTTTGCTGATTCAAAACAATATCCGAAAGCAGTTTATGAATATTTTCTTCAAAGTGCTCCGGAAGAAGGCAACATTCTTTTTGACAGATTTCAGTCAGGCGTTTTTCGCCGGGATGTGTTTTTTCGTTCATAGCAAATATAATATCAAAATATGATTCCATAAAGGCGGCAGTTCTGTGATTTATGCTGATAAAATCATTTCTGTTTATAGCTTTCAGGATTTGTCTGTCATATGCCGGCAATGCATCCGTAAGCAAATTCATATTTCTTTCTATGATGTTGTTTTTTAGCTGTACAGGATACGGAATTGTATATTTTTTTTGCAGTCTGGTAAACCAGCCGTTTCTGTCAAAAAGAATCTGTGAATTAATTACATTATGCCAGAAGCAGGTAGTATAACCGTTAAAAGCATGATGTTCGTCAACAACATATTTCAGGTATTTTTCAATATCTTCCGGATTACGAAAAATGATATCTGTGGGAACATCGTCATTAAGGATACAGTTATCCTCATATTCAAAATAATGGTTGCTTGTTTCAAAATTCTTACAGTATTTCTGATAAAGCTTCGTTCTGTCATCTTCCGGAATAGGTTTAGTCACATATATATAGACATCGTAGTCTGATTTTTCGTCAAAATGATTTCCTGAACGTGAGCCGCCAAGTACGACTGCTTCCGTCTGTGGAAAATTAAAAAAAAGATTTATTAGTTGATTCATTTTCTTCATCCTTTGCTGTTATTAATCAGTCGGTTGTAAAAGTCTGAAATTCTTTTACTCATGCGTTTTTTGATATTATGTGTTTTACAATGTTATGCGGAATTCAACGCCAAAGAAATTAAATTATTCTATCGGATATCAGTATGAGCATAGCATTAAAGCTTTTTCAACAAATGACGCTCTGCAAAGCAAAGCGTCATTATATTACTGTATTATTTTTTCTTCTTACTCAGTGCTGCTGAAAGAGCTTTGGTAATTGCTGTTCCGACAATAAAGCAGACAACAGCTTCAATCACCGCATTAACTCCTGCCATTGCAACGAAAAGTGTCAAAGGATTTCCTGCACCTTTATCTGCTGCAATACTTTGAATAGCGTCTGTCTGGTAGAAAAGCAAAAATAATGTACTCATGAAAAACAGTGTATTCATAAGCGGCACCGAAAGACTGGTAACGCAATAAGACACAAATCCGGTTTTATCGGCTTTCTTGAGACACGAGAAGATCAGCCCGCCGAGAAAACCCTCAAGTACACGCGGAACAATACACAAAATACAGGTAAAAACAGGATTAAGCTGGAACAACGCACCCGTCAGTGCGCTTGCACCTGTTATAGCCTGAATCAGACTTGTAATTCCAAACATACCGCCGATAACTGCGGCACCCTTTGGTCCGAGCATTACCGCTGAAATAATTACAGGAATAGTCATAAAAGTGATTGAAAGACCCGGCAATTTAAGATAACCGACAGGCGTAAATGTCATAATAAACATAATAGCCGTAAGTACACCAAGAATTGCAAGATCTCTGATCTTTCCGGATCTTTTTTTTCTTGAAGAACGATTGTTGTCCTTAAGGGCAATCTTTTTGTCCTCTGCTGTCATAGCTTTCATATTCAATTACCTCCTGCTGTTTCATAACGAATACAGCGAAATCTGATAAATGGGTTATCGGTTTAGTACCCTTCTTTCCACAAGATAGGGTCAGCGTACTTAAAAGCAGGCGACATGGACTTACTTAATATCGTACATATGGTTATAATCACCAAACCTGCCAAGGGTTTAATCCTGAATCCCGGCAGAAGCAAAAGTCCAATACCTGTATAACTTTTTGTTTCGTTTACTATATATCGGCAAAGAGATTCCGGTCTATAAAATTCAACCGTCGTTTTCAGCTTCGTTATCTGTTTCTGTTTTGCGGCTGCGTTTCTTTTTGATATACGTAACAGTTTCAGCTGCTTTTTCTGCAACGGTTTTAGCAGTATCATCTTCAGCAGGTACATCCGTTTCATTTTTTTCAGCAGTTGAATCTTCCGTTGATATTACTTCAGCTGTTTCGGTTGTTTCTTCAGCTACAGCTATGGTGATATCAGTGTTTTCTTCTTCCGGAACAGTATCATTATCGGTATTGTTTTCCGGTATTTCCACAGGTTCGTCAGTTGTTTCGGAATCGTTTGTGTGTATCATATCTACCGTATCAACGGATGAAGTAGGAACACCGTAAACCTTAACATAATCATAACGTGCCTGTGCTTTTTTCAGTCTTTCTTCTGAAAACTTAATAACCTCACAGATACGGCTCACATCATTTTCTTCGGCATTGCCCTCAAGAATTTTAAAATACTGTTTGCCGAGTGCAATATAAGCACGGTCAATCATATCGGTTTCTGTTTTAATAATTGCCGCAAGGCGGTTTAACTGAGCGAGCTGTCTGTTTTTTTCCACCAGCACATCAACGGATGCTGCAAGACCCTCGCCGACTTTATCTAACAGGTTCATAAAGATCCTCCCCTCTGAATTTATACAAATTAATTATACACCATGAACCAATCGTTTTACAATAGTTTTATTGATTTTTTTATTTCATTTTTAGAGAAACGCTGAATAAACTGCATCCGGCTATTTAAAGCTCAAATTCTTTTTTATTACTTTGCGAAAAATATGCCTGCGTTTCGCCGTATTCGCCCAGAATAATGGTATAATCGGTATATTTTTCGGGCAGGCTGAAAGCTATTATTCCTTTATGGATTCCCTCATAATAATATTTACCATCGGTAATATTGATTGTGGTTACGGAATATTTCTGTTTCTGGTATTGGATTGATTTTCCGTCCGTTCCGGTTACGAATGAAACTATAGAAAGATCTGTGCCTCCTTCATCCAATGGAAATCCATCAAGAGAAATCTCATATTCTGCTGTTACCCACACGCAATTTTTTTCGGGAGCATTATAAGAATAGCTGTTATTATTTTTCATAAAGTTCTTTACGGTTGTTTCAGCCTTAATACCGGTTTCGACAGACAGTATTCTGATCGGAACTGTGTAATATTTTTGTTCTGCCGTGGAGAATTTGGCTGCATTTCCCCATTCTTCAATTCCAATAGGAGATGTCAGTGATGAAGAAACCGATTTGATCTGTGATGTTTCACTTTCCTCATTGATGTCAGTAACAGATGAAAGTGTATCAGAGGATTGTTCAGTGTTTTCCGGCTGATCTTCACTGCATCCTGAAAATACGGTTATCAGCAATGCTGTCATAAGAAGCATTATAAGCTTTTTCATTCAGATCCTCCTGTCTTTAAATATTGAGCTGAATCCGTGAAACTCAATTGTAATTGTTGTTGAATATACAGTAATGATGCGTTGTTTTATACATTATCACTAATTCAGTTGTTCACCTAAAAGGTGCAGCTTTTCTGCCCATCACCCTGCCCCTTCCCAGTGGAAAAGGGTGTTGTGGACGGCTGCGGTCGTGCTGCGCACGACTGCAGCCTGGATAAGATGAACCCGTAAGGAGTTTTCCTCATTATAATTACAGCCGCCGATTTGCACCGGCGGCCATAAATTTCAGATTATTTCTTTGCTCCGCAGCATTTTTTATATTTTTTACCGCTTCCGCAAGGGCATGGATCGTTTCTTCCGATTTTTTTGACTCCTCTTACGGTTCTATTGATGCTGCCAGCTGTAGAATCCATATTTGTAGAAGTGGGTTTTGCAACCTGCTCTCTTTCCATGAATTTGCCGGCAGCTTTCTTGATATCTTCTTCGGAAATCTCCTTTTCTGTTTCGGTTTCCGTTTCAATTTCGGCTGTCGGTTCAGTATTCTCCTCCGGCTTGTCAAATTCGTCAATGATCTGTACTTCTAACTGTACATTGTCATCTTCATCCTTTTGAGTATTCAGAGCGGCAATAGCAGCGGCTCTTGCTCTGCCCATTGCACCTCTCTGAGTTGCCATCTGACGCATTCTTTCCTGTTCAGCAATGCGTTCAGCTACCTTCTTAGGCACTACCAGAAGCATTTTCACTGTATCCTCACGGATTTCCCTGATCATCTCGTCAAACATATCGAAGCCTTCGATTCTGTATTCAACTACAGGGTCATGCTGTCCATAGGAACGCAGGCGAATACCCTTTTTCAATTCGTCCATTGCATCGATATGATCCATCCAGTAGCGGTCAACGTTTTTAAGCAAATATACTCTTTCAAGCTCACGCATGGTTTCATCAGGAACAAGCTCCTCATTCTTTTCATAAAGCTCTGTACCCATCTTGGACAGCTCAGAGATCAGATATTCTTTTTCAAGTCTTTCAAGTTCATCAGTAGTATATACGAGTGTTTCTTCATCCTCGTCATCGATCAGCCAGCCTTTAAGAGCATCTCTCAGACCTTCAAGATTCCAGTTGTCCTTATCCTCATGCGGCAGATATTCTGCAACCTTTGATTCCATTGTTTCGGAAATCATTTTTATAATAGTATCTCTGAGGTTTTCTCCGTCCAGCACCTGATCTCTCTGCTGATAAATAATTTCGCGCTGACGATTCATAACGTCATCATATTCAAGTACGCTCTTTCTGATGCTGAAGTTTCTGCCCTCGACCTTGGACTGTGCGCTTTCGATAACATTTGAAAGCAGTTTGCTTTCCAGAGGTTCATCATCATCACCCGGCATTTTATCCATGATCTGCTTGATCCTGTCACCGGCGAAAAGTCTGAGGATATCATCTTCCGCAGAAAGGTAGAACCTGCTGGCACCCGGGTCACCCTGACGTCCTGCACGGCCTCGGAGCTGGTTATCGATACGTCTGGATTCATGCCTTGTCGTACCCATAATAAACAGTCCGCCTGCTTCTCTTACCTTTTCTGCTTCAACTTCAATTTCGGATCTGTACTTGTCAATAAGTTCTTTATACTTAGCTCTTGCATCCAGAATTTCCTGATCATCTGTTTCTGCATAGCCGGTTGCTTCATTGATCATTTCTTCGCTGAAATTAAGTTTCCTCATTTCATCCTTAGCGAGAAACTCCTCATTACCGCCCAGCTTGATATCAGTACCACGTCCTGCCATATTGGTTGCAATGGTAACAGCACCAAGTTTACCGGCCTGTGCAACGATCTCTGCTTCCTTCTCATGGAATTTTGCATTAAGGACATTATGCTTTATGCCTTTCTTTCTGAGCAGGGTACTCAGTTCTTCAGATTTATCAATAGAGATTGTGCCAACCAGCACAGGCTGACCATTTTTATTAGCTTCCTCAATATCTTTGATCAGGCAGTCATACTTGCCTTTTTCTGTTCTGAAGATAACATCGGGAAGATCAATTCTCTGGATCGGCTTATTGGTTGGAATCTCAATAACATCAAGACGGTAGATTTCGGAAAACTCGGTTTCTTCTGTCATAGCAGTACCGGTCATACCGGAAAGTTTCTTATAAAGACGGAAGAAGTTCTGGAAGGTGATTGTTGCGAGTGTTTTGCTTTCTCTTTCTACTTTTACGCCTTCTTTTGCTTCAATTGCCTGATGAAGTCCTTCGTTATAACGTCTGCCGTACATAAGACGACCTGTAAATTCGTCAACGATGATAACCTCGCCCTTTTCGTTAACTACATATTCCGTATCACGCTTCATAACACCATGAGCCTTGATAGCCTGATTTATATGGTGCTGGATAGTGATATTATCGGGGTCTGTCAGGTTATCTACGCCAAAGAACTTTTCAGCTTTCTTTACACCAACCGGAGTAAGGGTAGCTGTTTTGGCTTTTTCGTCAACTATATAATCAATACCTGCTTCTATGTATTCGTCATCATTATCTTCTTTTGCATCTGTTTCAGCAATTTTTTTGCATTTCATTGTTCTTGCCAGTTCATCAGCTCTCTCATAAAGGTCGGTGGATTTATCTCCCTGACCTGAAATGATAAGCGGTGTCCTTGCTTCATCGATAAGAATGGAGTCAACCTCATCGACAATTGCAAAGCAGTGACCTCTCTGAACCTTATTTTCTTTATAAACCACCATGTTGTCACGCAGATAGTCGAATCCGAGTTCGTTATTGGTTGCATAGGTAATATCAGCATTATAAGCGGCTTTTCTTTCCTCGTTAGTAGAATCATGCTGAAGAATACCTACTGTCAGACCGAGAAAACGATAAAGCTTACCCATCCATTCTGCATCACGTTTTGCCAGATATTCGTTTACAGTAACGACATGGACACCGTCACCTGCCAGTGCATTCAGATAAGCCGGAAGCGTTGCCACAAGCGTTTTGCCTTCACCTGTTTTCATTTCGCTGATACGGCCCCTGTGAAGAATTATACCGCCGATAACCTGCACACGGAAATGCTTCATTCCGAGTACGCGCCATGATGCCTCACGGCATACAGCGAAAGCTTCCGGAAGGATGGAATCAAAAAGCTGATCCTTTTTCTTTTCGGTAAGTTCTTCTTCTGTTCTGAACATTTCCTGAAAGCGCTTTGTTTCTTCTCTCAGTTCATCGTCGGTAAATTTCTGGTATTTTTCTTCCAGTTCAAATACCTTATCAACCATAGGTTTGATTTTTTTAAGTTCTCTCCGGCTGTTGCTGCCGTTAAACCATGCTTTTATGTTCATTGGTGTCCACCTCATATACTTTCTTAATTAAGTTATTTATCCTTTTTTTTTGCAGCCCTAATAATACATGTTTTTCAAAAAATAATTGATCAGCTTCACGGATTCAGGTGCGGTAAAAAGGGTTTCGGAATTTTTTTATACTTTTAGTGCCAGAAAAACATTCTCCCGTAAGCTTTTCAGCAATTTTCCTTCTATAATCTTAGTGCTGCCGCATTCGGGACAGCTTATCAGCTTTCCGTATTTGTCGCTGTGAGGAACGCCGCTGTTATCAAGACGAAGAATTGTCTTTCTGCGTTCTCTTTCAATATCTGGACAGGTAAGACTGACAAGATCCTTTACTTCATCTTCCAGATTCTCATTTTCCAGACCGTTCACAATTCTTTTAGCAATAACAATTCTGGAAACGTATCTGTCGATATCGCTGGCAGTTGCCTCACGATAATTACAGGCAGAGCATCTTCCGGTAATCATGAACTCATTGCCTACACCGAAATTTCTGCGGATAAAACCGATATCATCGCTGATTCCTTTTTTTCGGAAATCAGCAAGCTGAGCTGCCATTGCCACCAAAGCTGAAAATACCTGAGCAGCCCAGAATCCTTTTGCAGGAGTATCAGCGGCACTGCTGTCGATACGAAAATCACCGAACCGTCCGTTTTTGTCAAACTCTTTGCGGAACATATCGCAGTTTTTTTCATTTTCCCATTTATCAATACATTCATCCACCACAGGAACATAGTCGGTTTTATCGATTTCCACGAGCAATGTTCTTATAGCCTTAAGCGTCAGAGTATAAAGATCCATATCCCATCCCCCTTTTGACTTTTGAGCGGTGTTCGTTCCGTCGTCGGCGGCAGAACACTTCGCCTGAATACTTTTAACCGGTTGTAAAGCTGAAAGTATTATATCTGATGCAAATTAAAATTATCATGTACGAAAGATGATTTTCAGTCGTATAAAATAATAATCATCTATTATTATAAACGAAAATGACAAAATATACAATGCAGTTTAAGAAATTTTTTAAAATATGCCGCAATTCATTGACAAAAAAATCAAGATAACATATAATTTTGATTATAAGCGCATAGTGGATTGGTGATTTGACGGGCTAAGGCGATTTTATGCATCAGGCGGAATATTTTATATTCTGCGGTGATTTTGTGATATAATAATGCCGCAAAGCGGCAAAATAAATAGAAAGGCTGGATCAGAATGACGGTTGTAGATATCAGAAATATCTTTTCGGAAAGAAATATTGAACTTTTCTATGTTGATTCATCATATATATATTATGCAGAGGAAAAAAATGACAGCGGTAAAAATGAGTTGTTTATTCTGGAATATGACCGCAGTACCAGACATGAAAGGCTTATTACAAATTATACATTGGAAGACCCGACTTTCGTCGAACATATATATGCTTTTGATGATTCGATAATATTGGTTCTTGAAAATGGTAAGAACAGCCTGTGGCTGATTGAACTTTCAAAGCTTGACGGTGCTGAGCGAAACAGAAGGAAAATTGTATGTACCGGAGCGTTCAGAAGCTGTATTGCGCTGGACAGCAAACATTTGCTGATTTATATGGGACCGGACGAGGCAAATAAGGAAATGTTTAATCAGTACCGCAGTATCACGGGCTGTGAATGTTTGTGTTATCTGTATAATCTGGAAACCAATGTTAAGCATTTTGTGAAAAATCCTTTGATCGCTAAATTGGGAACGGCACATATAAAGCTGATGAATGTACATGATGTAAGGTATGCTGTGCTGCTTGATCCGTTTGCAGATGAAGATATCAAAAGAGGATATTATGAAGAACAAAGATGGATTAATGTAGATATACGGGACAATATCTGGCTGTGTCTTTTGAATGAAATGATAGCCGAATTGGAATCGGGCAGCGAAACTATTACTAAAAAATGTATTGCAAGTGCAGATATCAAGGCTTTGGCAAGATATATGGGTACTAACGAAGAAAAAATGTATTTTCGGGCGAAGGAATTTCGTACCGGATTGGAAAAAATATGCAGCTACAATGTATTTACCAACGCACTGGAAATAGAAGCAGAACTTCCTGCTCCTGAAAACGGAAATACTTTTTATATTGTAGAAGAAAAACCTTTTTCAGTATTTTCGGTGGAAGATGATAAATCTAAGGTATCCGTCAAAGGAATTGTTAACAGTGTGGCAGAGCTTACTTATCCGTCTTCTCTCGGCAGTTTTGTTACCTGTATTGACAATCGGTATGTAGTAACCAGAAAAAATGTATTCAATGAAGAAAACGGAACATCCGTTCCCATGTGTACGATCTGTGACAGTAAAAACCAAAAATATGAGGATTACGAGTGCAGCTGCTATATCAGCGGAGACACATTAGTATTATATTGAAAAAACGGCATACACCTTCTGATGAGGGTGTATGCCGCCGCAATATACAGCAAAAACATAACGGTTATTCTGTTCTTCGGCAAATATCGGGTGCAGGAATGATTCTTTCTGCCGGAATCCGGACCGGCAGTATATACTGTACGGAATAATAATAGTATCAGGTAAACACTGAATTAATCAGCGTTTTGCCGGACAAATAGAGGAGTCTTTAAAATGAGCGCAGTTGAAGTTGTAATGATTGTCATTCAAATAATTCTTATGGCAATGATTGCTTTGAATATTTTTTATACAAGGAAAAATACCGGTATTTCTTCTGGTAATGATAATAAGGAACTTTCTGAACTGAAAATACAGATAAAGCTGCTGGAACGTCAGATTACAAAAATACAGCAAAATGAAATACAAAGTCAAAGCAGCCTGCGTCAGGAAATTAATAATACTATCAATAATAATATGGCATCACTGCGTGAGAGCATAAGAATACAGATGGATGATGCTGCAAAATCACAAACCGGAGAAATAAAAGCAATAAGCAGCAGCATAAAAGAAGCCGATAAAACGCATCTGGAAAAAATCGAATCCAACGGCAAACTCCAGACCGAAACACTTACATCAATCAGACGTTCTCAGACTGAGCAGATTGCTGCTATGAGTATCACGGTAGGCAACAGGCTGGATGATATGAAACAGGGTACCTCTGCGCAGCTTAAGCAGTTTGAAGAAAGATTCCGTACACTTGAAACTACTACTGAACAAAAACTGTCGGAAATACGCCGTACTGTATCACAACAGCTTTCTCAGATAACGGAGGATAATCATAAGCAGCTTGAACAGATCAGAGGTACAGTAGATGAAAAATTGCAGGATACTCTTGATAAAAAAATAAACGAGTCATTTAAGCTTGTAAGTGAGCGTCTTGAACAGGTATACAAGGGACTGGGAGAGATGCAGACTATTGCGCAGGGTGTAGGCGATCTGAAAAACGTCCTTTCAAATGTAAAAACAAGAGGCATATTGGGCGAGATACAGTTGGGCGCAATTTTAGAAC
>CACZPV010000110.1 GCA_902783065.1 uncultured Ruminococcus sp. | reverse complement strand
TCTCCAGATGTGCATTTCTCCATAGAAAATACATCAGAAACGCAATTCCAACAATAGGAAAAAAATTGACATCTACAATATTTCGGATCATCAAAATCGTATCCTGCAATCAATACACCTTCCGTTTGATGCAATATTTATAGTATTAATTTATTCAGAAACACTGAATAAATCGGAAATGAGATTATCAAAGGAATTTCTTGTTGAGTTTAGTGGACATCTTCCAATATTCTGTCTTTCTTTAATGAATTAATCAGTGATTCTTTTTTACCGGATGATTTATAAAAGTATCATCTGCATTGTTTTTATGGAACATCAAACTATATTTCATTATATCATATTTTAATGCATTTGAGTAATTATTTTTAAAAAAAACTATTACAATATTATAACCGTTTTATTTAATAAGTTGTTAGCAAAAAAATTACACATCTTTATTGTCTGATTAATCATCAAACAATTTTATAGAGTTTTTGTTTCAAAGTTTTTTAAAAAAGCAAAAACAATAAAGCATTTGTTAGTGGGCTGAGATTTATCAGCAAATTGTAAAACATTAATCATAAAGGTTTAAATAGTATTGACAAAATATTTGTTAAATGTTATAATATGCCCATACAATCAACTTATCCGGAGAGATCGAGGGAACAGGCCCGATGACGTCCGACAACCTACTCTGTGAGCAAGGTGCCAAATCCTGCGGTTCGACCGAAAGATGAGCAGATAAAGCAGTAATGCCGTTCGGTTATGCCGAATGGCTTTATTTTTTATTTACCGGTCGGATTACGAGGATTGTAAACATTTAGTACAATTATTGAAAGGAAAAAAAGAAATGGCAAAATTTTTATTTACATCCGAATCCGTAACCGAAGGACATCCAGATAAAGTATGCGATCAGATTTCTGATGCAGTTCTTGATACCATTCTGGAAAAAGATCCTGAAGCACACGTTGCCTGCGAAGTCAGCGCTACAACTGGTCTGATTCACGTAATGGGAGAAATTACGACCAGCTGCTATGCCGATATTGACAGTATTGCCAGAGAGGTGATCAATTCTATCGGTTATGACAATCCTGAATGTGGATTTAACGGCAATACATGCGCTGTGATTTCATCTATTGATTCTCAGTCGCCTGATATTGCAATGGGCGTTAACGATTCATACGAACACAGAGAGGGAGAACAAGATCAGCTTGATCTGACCGGAGCCGGAGATCAGGGAATTATGTTTGGTTTTGCGTGCAGCGAAACACCTGAATTGATGCCTCTTCCGATCTCGCTGGCACATAAGCTTGCAAAGCGTCTTGCTGATGTCAGAAAAGATAAAATACTTTCATATTTAAGACCTGACGGTAAAACACAGGTAACAGTAGAGTATGAAAATAATTGCCCTGTCAGAATTGATACAGTACTCATTTCTACACAGCACTCAGAAGAAGCTGCAATTTCACGTATTCGTGAAGATCTTGTTAGGTATGTGATAAAACCTGTAATTCCTGCTGAATTGATGGATGATAATACAAGAATTCTTGTCAATCCTACCGGCAGATTTGTACTTGGCGGTCCTGCAGCAGATACTGGTCTGACAGGCAGAAAAATCATTGTCGATACATACGGCGGATACTCTCGTCACGGCGGCGGTGCATTTTCAGGCAAAGATCCCACAAAGGTTGACAGAAGCGCTGCCTATGCTGCAAGATATGCCGCTAAGAACGTGGTTGCTGCCGGTCTTGCCGACAAGTGCGAAATTCAGCTTTCCTATGCTATCGGAGTTGCAAAACCTGTATCCATTATGGTTGACAGCTTCGGTACCGGACAAGTCAGTGATGATATCCTGTCTAAAGCTGTATCAAAGGTGTTTGATCTTCGTCCTGCTGCAATTATTGAAAATCTCGGTTTGAAAAATCCGATTTATCGTAAGCTTGCAGCTTATGGTCATATGGGCAGAGAAGATTTGGGTGTTGCATGGGAGAAAACTGATAAAACAGAAGAATTAAAAAAGACTGTACAGGAATTAAGCAAATAATTCTATTGTTGTATAAAAAGCCGGTGAACCGAAACATTCACTGGCTTTTTATCAGGAGTTTTGTTTTTGTTGTACACAATTAATGATTAATACTAATTCCTGATAGAAATAATACTTTAAGTTGTGAGAAATGAACCTCAAAGGCTGTCTATTTTTTATCAGGCATTATAATCAATACTCAGTTTGTCTGTTTTCCTGAATTAACAAAAAGTTTTGGTATCAGTCAGACGCTGAGCAACTATCTCATTTTGTTCCGGCAACTCGCCGCGCAGCAGTCCCATATATCTGCTGTCAAAATAATATAGTATAAAATTATTTAGTATGTAAAGTTCTGATATTTTTAGTTAAGGAATGAGAAAAGATGAAATTTTCAGCGGGAAAATTTGATGTTGCAGTAATTGGAGCAGGTCATGCGGGAATAGAGGCAGGACTTGCAGCTGCAAGACTGGGATGTAAAACAGGTGTTTTTACAATTAATATGGACGCTGTTGGTAATTGTCCGTGTAATCCGTCTATTGGTGGTACAGCTAAGGGTCACCTTGTACGGGAAATAGATGCACTTGGAGGTGAAATGGGTAAAGCAGCCGATGAATGTTTCTTACAAAGCAGAATGTTAAATAAAGGAAAGGGTCCGGCAGTACATTCTCTCAGAGCACAAATTGACAGACGTGCCTATAGTGCCAGAATGAAACATACTCTGGAATTACAGGAAAATCTGGAACTTCGTCAAGCTGAAATTACAGAACTTATAAAACAGGATGACGGTCTGTGGCTCCTTACAACAAGGCTTGAGGCTCAATATACAGCAAAAGCGGTAATTCTTGCAACCGGTACATATCTCGGAGGAAAAATTTATGTCGGAGATGTATCATATGAGAGCGGTCCGGACGGAATGTTTCCATCCAGATATCTTCCTGATTCGCTGGAAAAAATGGGTATGTGCATACGGCGCTTTAAAACAGGTACACCTGCAAGAGTACTGCGTTCAAGTATTGATTTTACTGATCTGGAAGAACAAAATGGTGACGATCCCGTTGTTCCTTTTTCTTATGATACTGAAAATCCCGGAGAAAATAAAGTAAAATGTTATGTAAGCTGGACAAATGAGAACACCAAAAAGGTAATTCTTGACAATATATCCCGTTCTCCTATGTACAGCGGAAAAATAGAGGGTATTGGTCCGCGTTACTGTCCCAGTATTGAGGACAAGATTGTCCGTTTTTCTGATAAGCCAAGACATCAGTTGTTTATTGAACCTTGCGGTCTGGACACTGAGGAAATGTACATACAGGGAATGTCATCCTCTTTGCCGGAAGATGTACAACTCGCTTTTTACCATACGATCAAAGGTTTGGAGCATTGTACGGTAATGCGCCCCGCTTATGCCATAGAATATTTTTGTGCCGATCCGATTCAGATGAACCGAACACTCGAATTCAGAGAATTTCCGGGTCTTTACGGTGCAGGACAATTCAACGGCAGTTCAGGGTATGAAGAAGCTGCTGCACAGGGACTGGTTGCCGGAGTCAACGCTGCACTGAAAATTCAGGGAAAAGCTCCTATGATTCTTGATCGGGCAAGTTCTTATATAGGAACTCTTGTGGATGATCTGGTAACCAAGGGTTGTAACGATCCTTACAGAATGATGACTTCTCGCAGTGAATACCGGCTGATTCTGCGTCAGGATAATGCTGATGTCAGATTAACACCCATCGGAAGAAAGATAGGTTTAATTACAGATGAAAGATGGGGAAAATTTCAGAAGAAATCTGCCCGAATCGAAGCAGAAATTGAAAGAGCCAGAAAAACTGTTCTGCCGCCCACTGAACAGCTAAATACAATTCTGCGTGAGCGAAATACTTCCGAAGTAAAAACCGGAATCAGACTCGCTGACCTGATTAAACGTCCTGAGTTAAATTATGAAGTATTGACACCTGTGGACAGCACGAGAAATGAAACGGACAGAAACGTTTTTGAACAGGTAGAAATTCAGATAAAATATGAAGGATACATTCAGAGACAGCTTATTATTATTGATCAGGTGCGGAAACTTGAATCCAGAATTTTGCCGCCTGATTTAGACTACAGCAAAATAGATGGACTGCGTCTGGAAGCAAGAGAAAAACTGAATAAGGTTCGTCCTGAAAATATCGGACAGGCTGGACGCATTTCCGGAGTAAGTCCTGCTGATATATCTGTACTTGTTATTTACCTGTCAACCCTGAAAAATACAGCTGAACGTAAAATTGAAAATACGTAAGTTTATAAGACAATAAAAAGATTATTCTGGATAAGGATTAACGATTATAATAGGCATTATCAGTATGTAGTTTGATTTTACAGCTTTATAAAAAATAATAATGAAGAGAGAAACAGTATGATAACTGAAATTTTAAAAAAATGGTGCTTCGAGAATGAAATTGAAATTACAAATTTTCAACTTTCGCAGTTTGAACAATATGCAGTTATGCTCAGGGAATGGAATGAAAAAATGAATCTGACAGCTATTACTGATGAGGAAGGAATCGCAGTGAAACATTTTGTTGACAGCATTTCTATTCTCAGATTTCAGAATCTCAATGGAAAGTGTGATGTTATCGATATTGGTACCGGAGCGGGATTTCCTGGTATTCCGCTGAAAATTATGCGGCCCGATATAAAACTGACACTTCTTGACAGTCTGAATAAGCGTTTGATTTTTCTTGATGAGTTATGCAGACAACTCGGAATAGAATCTGTGTTAGTACACAGTCGGGCAGAGGACGGAGCACGCATGACAGAATACAGGGAGAAATTTGATTTTGCTGTGTCGAGAGCAGTCGCCGGTCTTCCGGCTTTGTGTGAATATTGTCTGCCATATGTAAAAGTGGGAGGCAAGTTTATAGCAATGAAAGGTCCGGATGGAGAAAATGAAATTACTGCGGCAAAAAATGCTTTCAACATTTTAGGAGGGAAAGTTGAAAACATAAGTCATATTACTTTACCTGATGACAGCAGCCGTACCATTATAGAATTTGTAAAAATAAAAAATACAAGTGAAAAATACCCAAGAAAAGGGACAAAAATCAATAAGAATCCGCTCTGAAATTATGATGTTCAAAGAGTGGAAAAATAATAAAGTTTTCAACATTTTAAAAACTCAGTGTTGAAAACTTTATTTTTATTACAGATTAAAATTTTAAGAAAAATTTTAAAACCCTGATAAATACAGCATTTTTTGATATTTCTTATTAATAATTTATGCTGACCGATAATTCAACTTTTAATATTAAAAATGTTGAAAACTTAAATAAAACTGATATTTTTATCCGACAGCTTTTGACAGAAGATTTAAATGATATATGATATGATAATAATACGAAGGGAGTGACAGTTGTGCTGTTAAATATCGGGAATGAAAGAAAAATACACGACATTCCTATTGTTCAGATAAAACCATGTCGTGTACAGTCCAGAAAATTCTTTCCCGCACAGGAGATGAAAGAACTTGCCCAAAGCATTAAAATGAACGGTGTTCTCCAACCACTTACCGTACGTAAAATTAATTCGGGCGAATATGAATTGATTGCCGGAGAAAGACGGCTGCGGGCAGCAGCTATGTGCGGAAACAGAAAAGTTCCTTGTATTATTTTAAATTGCAGCGATAAGCAGGCAGATCAGTTTTCATTAATTGAAAACCTGCAAAAAAGTGACTTAAGTTTTTTTGAGGCAGCAGAGGGAATTGAAAGATTAATGAAAACTTATAATTTTTCCCGTATTGACGTATCAAGACGCCTCGGAAAAAAACAGTCGGAAATTGCTAACAAACTGAAAATATTAAAGCTATCGGCCGATGAAAAGGAAATTATAGCAAAATACAAGCTTACCGAAAAACACGCAAGAGCACTTCTGAAAGTAGAGGATCATATTACAAGAAGATTGATTCTGAGTGAAATTATTACTCAAGGATTAAATGTAACACAGTCGGAAAAATACATAGATTCCGTACTGAGCGAAAAAAATAAAGAAAAAATAAAAACACAGAAAACAAGACTTGTTATTAAAGATATTAAAATATTGGAAAACACAATTAACAAAGCAGTGGATTCTATTCGTTCAACAGGAATAGATGCAGTGACCAGCCGTACTGAAACGGATGATTTTATTGAATATACTGTTCGTATTCCTAAGAAAAGGCAGGACTGCGATGCCGAAAAAACAGCATGATAATAAGTAAATCCCATTTCCAAAACATAAATCAACGACCGAGCCGTTTTTATACGGCTCGGTCGTTGATTTATGCATGGTATACACTGTGTGAAAATTATTATAGTAATGGTACGGTTGGTTATTTAATGTTAATTTCTGTACCGTTGAGTAAAATTTTATCAATCTGGTCTGTTTCAAGCAAAAGGAGTTTAGATGCTTCAATGTTTTCAGGGAATTTTTCGAGATCTGATAATTCACAATATTAAATATTAATAAAGGAAGTATTCTTTTTACTTGCTTCAATTATACCTATCATTCCGTATTCCTTTCCGTCCTTCATAATAACTTTGTTTTTGTCAATTTCAAACAGATCTGAACTGGTCAATGAGGATCCGTCAAAAACTGCATGATCGGCAGTCAGATTAATGCCAAATGAAGATAATGCTATTTCAACGTTCTTCACTTGGTTGTCCGACATAATGTTTATCGCTTCGTTTCCGTTGATATTTATTCTTTTTCCTGTAGAATTATACTTCAGTTTTAATGAAATATCAAAATTAATATCCAGTTTTTGATTAAATGTTTCAATAAAGCTAAGACTTCCATCAGAATTGTTTATCCATCTTCCTCCGATACCTTTATCGTAAAAGTTTGTTTTCACATCATCATAAGGTTCGCCAATATAATTGCTGTCATAGGTCCGGAGAATACTACCGTCTTTATATTCCGAAAGTCCACGACACTGTACATTCATAACCTTGCCTTGTGGAGATTCATTGTTCCTGATATATTTAATATATAGTTTTATAGTTTTTCCGTTATCTGAAACAACAGATTTAATGAATTTGTTTTCCATAAGATTATCGGAGGTATCAGAAAGATCTTTTTTAACAGATTCCCACCCGCCGTATCCTGATAAACCGTAGTAAAGGTTTTCCTTATTTTCGTTATTTTCTTTTCCTTCCACAGAAATACTAAAGGAATCTTTTATCTGCTCGTAGCCGAAATCACTGTGGTTTTCTTCGGTATTAATTCCAAAAACAGTTTCCGAATAAATTCCGACTCTGCTGTTCTCATCGGATACAATTTTGCTTCCGTCCCTGTTTTTTAATTCAAGAGATACATAAGCAGTAGTGTCATTACCCGTAATGCCAAGTACACTGATATCAAGGTTTTCGTCGGAATTATTGATTATAACATCATCTCCTGGATAGAGTGTTTCTGTGTCAGTACTTCCGGTAATAATTTCTCCGAATGCTTTGTCAAGACCACCCATTACTGCAAATACTCCTGTACCGATAAACGATATCGCTAAACAGGCTGCAATCACTGCAATAATAAATTTACGCTTTTTGATGTTGTGAGGTTGTTTTTTTCTTATTTGATTCATAACGCCAATTTTGATTTTGTTTTCGTCTGTTCCTGAATAATTGTACAATGTTGTTTTATCAATCACGTTGACTGACGTTGGAATAGCATTGATTTTGTCCAGAATATTTCTTTTCATAAGTCATAGCCCCTTTCTTTAAGCTTATTTTTAATTGTTTTTCTTGCTTTGGCAAGCTTTGTTTTTACTGTTTGACGATTAATATTCATTTTTTCGGAAATATCTGCAGTTGTCTGATGATAAAAATAATAGCGCAAAACAACCTCTTTATCC
>CACZPV010000109.1 GCA_902783065.1 uncultured Ruminococcus sp. | reverse complement strand
TATTCTTTAGCCGATTGTAAAACACCGCTCCCGAAAGTCAAAAAGTAGTTTTTTTCAACGCAAAAGCTACGAAAATTACGGATAACAGCGGAGAAGAATTGTAAAATAAATGATATCAAAAACCGCATTGATAAAGGAAATTCAGACTTTTACAATCGACTGATAGTATTCTGATGTGTGAGATAATATGAAATGAGGGAATTATGAATATTGTAGTTGTAGGCTGCGGAAAAATCGGTTCAACCATTGTTGCCAGCCTTGTGGAAGAAGGACATAATGTTGTTGCAGTGGATAATAATTCCACAGTTCTGGACAGTATTACCAATATATATGATGTGATGACTGTATGCGGCAGCGGAACTGACTGTGAGGTTTTATCAGAAGCCGGTGTTGACAGCGCTGAAATGGTTGTTGCCGTAACAGCATCCGATGAATTTAATATGCTGTGCTGCTATCTTGCAAAAAGCATGGGCAGCAAGCATACCATTGCCAGAATCAGAAAACCTGAATATAATCTGAACAGTCTGTCATTTCTTAAACAGCAGCTTGGACTGTCTTTGATTATCAATCCGGAAATGCTTGCTGCCAGAGAAATGCATAATATTCTGAAGCTTCCGTCGGCGCTGAAAATAGAGTCCTTTTCCGGAAGAAATTTTGAAATCATAGAAATTATGATCAATGAAGGCTCTCCTCTGCATGATATTAAGCTTATGGATATAAGAAATAAATTCAAGGCAAAATTTCTTGTTACGGTTGTGCTGAGAGATAGTGAAGTATATATTCCTGATGGTAACTTTGTGCTTAAAGAAGGAGATAAGATCGGTCTGACAGGTGAGTCGGGAGAAATTTTCAAACTTATGAGGACTCTGGGACTGGAACGAAAACAGGCTAAGGATATTATGATTCTTGGCGGCAGCAGCACAGCTTATTATCTCGCAAAGCTTCTTTTAGCAGCCGGACACCGCGTAAAGATTACTGAACGTAATGAGGCTCGCTGTGATGAGCTTTCAGAGTTGCTGCCAAAGGCAGTTATAATTAACGGTGACGGCGCACAACAGGAGGTGCTTGAGGAAGAAGGCCTCAGTACAACTGATGCGTTTGTATCGCTTACCGGTATGGACGAAGAAAATATTCTGATATCCGTTTTCGCCGACAGCAGAAATGTTCCTAAGGTTATTACTAAGGTAAACAGACCGGAACTTGCTGAAATGGCAAAAAATCTCGGTCTGAATACAGTGATTTCTCCTAAAAAGATCGTTGCGGATATTCTTGTACAGTATGCAAGAGCGCTGGAAAATTCACTCGGAAGCAATGTGGAAACATTGTATAAAGTAATGGATGAAAAAGCGGAAGTGCTGGAATTTAATGTTAAAGCCGATTTTAAGCAGATTAATATTCCGCTTAAGGAATTGAGGCTAAAAGATAATATACTGCTTGGCGGTATTATCAGGAACAGAAAATCTATTCTTCCCACAGGTGATGATGTCATTATGACAGGTGACAGGGTTATTGTTGTATCGGCTGGCCGCCGGCTGAATGATCTTTCAGATATAGTAAAGTGAGGAAATAAAAATGATGAATCGCAGAATGATACTGGTCCGTATTGGTCAGATGCTGATATTGGAATCCATACTTCTGATATTTCCGCTGATAGTCAGCTTTCTTTATCAGGAAATGAGGAGCATTACTGCTTTTTCCACAACGATAGCAATTACCGCTGTACTGGGGCTGTTGATTGTTCTTTTTGTAAAGCCCCGTAACCGGGTAATCTATGCCAGAGAGGGATTTGCAATTGTAGCATCAGCATGGGTGCTGCTTTCATTATTCGGTGCGCTGCCGTTTTTTTTCAGCAGAGAAATCCCGAATTATATAGATGCTGTTTTTGAAACAGTAAGTGGTTTTACAACAACCGGTGCTACCATATTGAATGATGTTGAAAAAATGAGTCACGGTATGCTTTTCTGGAGAAGCTTTACTCATTGGATCGGCGGCATGGGTGTGTTGGTGCTGATTATGGCGATCGTACCTACTGATTCAGGCAGATCAATGCATATTATGCGTGCGGAAATGGCCGGTCCTGTTATCGGCAAACTGGTACCGAAAATCAAGGATACTGCCAAAATTTTGTATATCATATATCTGATTCTGACGGTATTGGAAATGATTTTTCTTCTCATCGGGGGCATGCCGCTGTTTGACAGTGTCGTTCATGCGCTTGGTACGGCAGGAACAGGCGGATTTGGCATCAAGGGTGATTCCATTGCCTCATACAGTCCTTATTTACAGTGGGTTATTATCATATTTATGTATATTTTCAGCATTAATTTTACGCTTTACTATATGCTGACGCTGAAAAAATTCATGCTTGTGGTTAAAAACACGGAGCTTTGGGTATATACATCGATCGTATTGGTTTCTACAGGGTTTATTACATATAGTATTTATCCGATTTACAATAATTTCCATGATTCCGTCCGCCACGCTTTATTTCAGGTGGTGTCGATCAGTTCTACAACAGGATATTCAAGTGCCGATTTCAATATGTGGCCGAATTTTGCCAAAGCAGTTATTTTTCTGCTGATGTTTATTGGAGGATGTGCTGGCTCTACTGCCGGCGGTCTGAAAATTGCCAGAGTAATGCTTCTGTCCAAAATTGTTAAAAGAGATATCGGTCATCTTCTGCATCCACGTTCTGTTTCTTCTGTCAAGCTGGAAGGAAAAACGGTTGATCAGAATACACTGCAGGGAGTCAGTGCTTATTTTTCATTATATGTTTTTCTGATTTGCTGTACCTTCTTCATTATATCATTTGAGCCTTTTGATCTGGAAACAAATCTTACCGCAGCAATATCCTGTGTAAATAACGTGGGTCCGGGATTTTCGTCTGTAGGTCCTATGAGCAGCTTTGAGGGATATTCTGATATTTCCACCGCCGTCCTGACGTTAGCGATGCTTTTCGGACGACTGGAGATTTATCCGCTGCTTCTGGCACTCAGTCCGAGATCATGGTTTACCAAGTCAAATTCAAGAAAGCTTAAAAAGGCTTAATCAAGTAAAAAACGGACAGTCCGCATGGATTGTCCGTTTTTGATATTATACTTGTGTAGTGGCAGTTGTTACTACACTTTTACCGGCAAAAATGTTTACATTTGCACCGGTTTTCAGCAGATAGGTAGCATTTGTTGCGCCGACAATAACAGGCTTGTTAAGTGCAAGACCAACAATTGCAGCATGAGAATCTGTACCGTCAACTTCTGTAATAATCCCGGCACACTTTTTCATAACAGGCAGCAGACTGTTATTTGTTTCGTGAATAACAAGAATTTCGCCTTCTTTGCAGTTGAGCATTGCTTCCTCATCGCTTTTACAAACGACTAAGTGTCCGTGAGCAGAAAGGTCATTGACAATTGCACCGCCGCTGCAAAGAATGTTACCGACAAGATGTACTTTCATCAGATTGGTTGTACCGGATACACCCAAAGGAACGCCGGCTGTCAGAACAACAAGATCGCCGTTTTTCAGCAGTCCCTTGCTTTGTGCAACGCTGATAACATGATCAATGAGAGAGTCGGTATTATCCTTTTCCTCAATCATGATCGGACAAACTCCCCATGACATATTTGTCTGGCGCCATACCTTTTCGCTTGGAGTACCGCTGATGATCGGACATTCCGGACGGTATTTAGACAGCATACGTGAGGTGCTGCCGCTTTTTGATACTGTAATAATTGCGGCTGCACCAAGGTCATGAGCCGTAGTACAGGTGGCATGAGAAATTGCAGAGGTGACATCCGGCCGTTCGTGCATATCAAGCTTATTGAAACGATCAATATAATTGATATTATTTTCTGTGGTAACAGCAATGTTTGCCATAGTCTTGACGGCCTCTACAGGATAAGCGCCGGCGGCTGTTTCGCCTGAAAGCATAATAACACTTGTTCCGTCGTAGATAGCATTGGCAACATCGGTTGTTTCCGCACGAGTCGGACGGGGATTTTTAATCATTGAATCCAGCATCTGGGTAGCTGTAATAACAGGTTTATCAGAGTTTCTGGTCTTTTTAATCAGCATTTTCTGAATAACAGGGATTTCTGCAATTGGAATTTCAACACCAAGATCACCTCTTGCGACCATTATACCGTCTGAAATACGTATAATATCATCAATGTTATTAACACCGTCTTTATTTTCAATTTTTGCGATAATTCTAATATCGTTTCCGCCGTTTTGTTCGAGGAAGTTTTTCATTTCGTTGATATCATCGGCGCTACGGGTAAAGGAAGCAGCAATAAAATCCACATCCTGCTCAATGCCGAATTTGAGATCATTTTTATCTCTGTCACTCAGGAACGGCAGTGAAAGTGTAATATCGGGAACATTAATGCCTTTGTGAGATGAAACAGGTCCACCGTTAAGCACCTTACAGGTTATTTCAGTTTCGTTTTTATCGGTCACTTCCATTTCAATCAAGCCGTCATCAATCAGAATCTTAGTGCCGATATTTACATCATCCGGAAGTCCGTCAAAGGTGACAGAACAATGATTCTCGTCACCGTCACAAGGAATTGTAGTCAGGATAAAATTCTGCCCTGACTCAAGAGTTACTTTTTCGGGGAAATTACCGGTACGGATCTCAGGTCCTTTTGTATCCAGAAGGATTGCCACAGGGCGGTCAAGCTCCTTCCTGAGTTTTTTGACCTTATCCATTTTTGCTTTATGTTCTTCATAGGTTCCGTGTGACATATTGATTCTTGCAACATCCATGCCGGAAAGAATCAGGTCACGAAGAATGTTTTCGTCCTCAGTGGAAGGACCAAGTGTACAGATTATTTTTGTTTTTCTCATAAAATCGCTCCAGACTACGGGCTTATACAATTTCATTCATCAATAATGCGGATAAAATGATTAATAGAAATAGCATTTTGCCGTGATTATGTTGTAATAGGACGTGTTGTCACTATAAAGGAATTTGCGTCAGGCTCAGCATCAGCACGACCTGATTTAAAGATGGGCATGCAGACTGTTTTTGCGTTATTGCCCTAAGAACCTTATAAACCTATTATACAACATTAAGATCAATATGAAAAGAGAAAAATTAATAAAACCAGCGGCGGCGTTCCGCAGCTGCCAACGTGCTCGCTTACTTTTGGATGAAGCCAATATTTTTTGCGTGCCGCCCAAGTCAATTCAATTCCCACAACAACTTTGACTAAAACAAATTCATTAGTTGTCTGCTTTCTTGGTTCATGATAAAATTGAATTACTAAAATTAAAGTTTCAGTTTTTTAGGAAAGGGGTCCGGGGGATAACCCTTGGTTTTTAAACAAAGGGTTTCTCCCAGGAAACCCATGTAGTCGCCGGGCGGAATTATATTGATAAAACTCTTATTCTTTGATATAATGGAAAAAAACAACGAAAAGAGATGCTGTAATGATAGGTGAACAGATCAAAAAATATCGTTTAAAAAAAGGAATTACTCAGGAAGAACTCGGTAAAAAAGTCGGCATTACGACACAAGCAGTTTCAAACATGGGCAGTGGACTCACTTGAAACAAAAAAGTCGGGAACAAAGTTTTGTTCCTT
>CACZPV010000108.1 GCA_902783065.1 uncultured Ruminococcus sp. | reverse complement strand
CTTGAACTCAGAGTTGCCGCAGAGCAGGGAGCTTGTGAAGGCAAGTTTGACCTTGCCAAAAGAGCGAAGAAACTTGACCTTGACGCTATTCATGATACCGTTCACGAAATGGCTAAGGACGAAGCAAGACACGGAGCAGGTTTCAACGGTTTGTTAAAGAGATATTTTGGTGAATGAGATTGCAGCTGAAATTTAAAGCTTTCAGTTTATATTAATAAAACAAATAAAAAACGAGAACACTATTCATATCGTTTGATATGTTTGGTGTCCTCGTTTTTTATTATTCGTAATAATATCCTTTTCCGTGACAAGCAACACATTCCATCAAATATCCCGGGTCATACGGGTCATTTGTAGCATATTGTCTGATAACCCCTGTTCCGCCGCATGCTATGCAGGTTTTTTTAGCTCCTGTTGTTGTTTTATAACCTAATGATGATTCTGAATGATAACTGCTTTCTTCATAGTTGCTTTTGTAACTGCTTTCCTCATAGTTTGAACTGCTGTAGTAGCTGCTCTCCGAATTTGAAGAACTGCTTTTAACGCTGGATGAAGAACATGCTGTAAGAGTTATACATAATCCTGTCAATATTATTGAACACAGTATTTTTTTCATAATTTTCGCCCCTTATAAAAGATTAATGATTTATTAGCTATTCGGAATAACAAAACTTACAAAGCTGACCGTTATATCTCGGATTGCTATAACAAGCCAAGCACAAATTAATACCGCTTATTCCACTGCAGTTTAAAGACCTGTTTCCGTTCGACGATACAGCTATTATAAAACCGAATACTACAACAAAGACGATAACAATCATCGCAATCAGCTTTTCAGGTAACAGATAGATCGTATTATTATCTATATAACTACCTCCTTGATTTTTTAACCTCCTATTGAATAAAATAGTAAAGCATACCTCCGACAATGTAACAAACAATGTCAAAGACATCCGATACTCCATGATTAAAAAAGATAACAGGAACTATTTCCCATGCTATTCCGCAAATAAAGAGCAGCAATACTATTTTCCAAAGTTTATCAAGTGATTTGTTTTTTGTTCTGAGCAGCAAATCACAATAAGCCGGAAATGCAATTCCGCAGATAATATCATTAAAATAACACCTGAGAAAACTGCCGATAAATTCAACATTAACATTATTTTTTACCGATTGGTTAATCAGATAAAGTACTGCGACTACTTCAATAACAGAAAGATCGCTTTTCATACAAACATCAGAATTAATACAGCGACAATAATTGCTAAAACAATAGTGCCAAAACCGCTTTTTTCACCTTTTTTATTCATTTCATAGCCTCCTTATGTAATCAGACATATACACTTATTATTTTCCTCGAAATACATATTTTAATTATTATGTATTACAATTATATATTAATTTGTAGTTTCAATTCATTCATATTGTAACATATAATTTATGTAATTGTCAAGATAAAATTAATACAAATTGAATTATTTTGTAACAATCTGATAAAAGGGGTTTTTTAAATGGGTGATAAGCCATTGATAATAAGAAAAAGAGGAGAGGACGGAACAAAGGTTATTACGGTTCGTATTCGACAGGAAATTCTCGATTCTCTGGACGATATTGCAAAAGAATGTAATTATTCAAGAAACGAGCTAATAAATATGATATTAGAATATGGGATTGAAAACGTTGTAATCAAATGATTGTATTTAATTTCATTGTTTATTTTATTAGTGTTATATTATTACATGAGGTGATAATAACGGTAAATGACAAGAATTTTTGCAAATGCTGTTTTTCCAAGAATAAGCGAAGGAATCGGGATAAATTAAACTATATTATGTAATATTTTATTAAAAATGAGAGATAATATTATTGTGATTCAAAGCAAAAAACGTATTGAGGAAATCTGACTGCAAAGGTTATATGTTTTGTTATCAGGCATTAAAATAAGTTTAATCGCAAATCAAAAAAGTTGTCCGCCCGCTTGCAGCGGACGGACAACTCGTCATTTTTAAAATCGCCTGACAGGTACGCTTCTTTCACCTATTCCCTGCCCCCTTTCCATTGGGAAAGGATGTGTATTGGACGGCTGCGGCTGGCGGACAACTCGCAAAAATCCGAAAAGCTTTGAAAAGCGGAGAAAAATTGTAAAACACTTGATACAAAAACCGCATGATTAAAGAAATTTCAGACTTTTACAATCGACTAATATCTATTTAGCAAAGGAGAATAATTATTATGCAGTATCTTATTGCAATGATTGTCGGAGGACTTCTATGCGTAATTGCACAAATCCTGATTGACAAAACAAAACTGACACCTGCCAGAATACTTGTTATCTATGTTACCGCCGGTGTCGCGCTTACTGCT
The DNA here is from genome assembly GCA_902783065.1 of uncultured Ruminococcus sp. Taxonomy (GTDB): domain Bacteria; phylum Bacillota; class Clostridia; order Oscillospirales; family Acutalibacteraceae; genus UBA1213. The sequence goes on along the minus strand of CACZPV010000108.1, from coordinate 7,681 downwards.
TTGGGAATATATGAACCATTCGCTCAATTTGCCGGTGCAGGCGCAACCGTACCGCTGACAGGTTTTGGATATACGCTTGCAAAGGGTGTGGAAGAAGAAATAACACAAAGAGGTATCGTAGGTATTTTGACCGGCGGACTTGGTGCCTGTGCAGCAGGAATAACAGCAGCTATATTTTTTTCACTGATCTTCACTTTATTCAAAAAGCCAAAAGCAAAATAATACCTTATACTATTCCACTTTAACAAATTCACCGGAAACATATCCTTGTTTTCCGTTGTATCGTGTCAGATACCAGATTCCTTGTGACCCGATGATAGGGATTCTTGTTCCTTTTGGAATCTTTGATAGAATCTCTGATGCTGTTGTCGGCTGTGCACGAAGATTGAGCGGATCATTCTGAGTAATAACAATTCCTGATCTTTCAGGCTGAGGCTGATTAAATCCTACACCTAAAAACTCTGCCGTTGAACGGGAAAGATTTTCTGCTATCTCACCTATATTTTCCCTGATCCACATAGCATCTTCACGGTTATCATGATATGCAGTTTCGATCAATACGGCAGGTACCTTGGTTCGTACAAGTTCATACAGCGAAGTTGTCGGAACAGTTTTTACCAATTCGGGCAGCGGATATATTTTTTTATAGTTTTCTGCAAAAATACCTGCTGCCCTTTCACTTTCTCCTGAATTTGTATAATAATAAACCTGTACTCCCCTGTTTCGTCCGCTGCTGGCGGCAGGAGACGCATTAGAATGAATAGCAAGATGAAAATTATAATTTCCGGCATTGGACTGGGCAACAGATCCCCCCACTGTCTTAGACGGATCATTACGTACATATTCAATACCGGACGCTGTCAGGTATGGTTCCATTGCATCTGCGACAAGGTTCATATAGTATTCTTCGTTACCACCATCAATATATGGATTGTACTCCTGTGTGGAGGGGCTTAAAAATACAATCGGCATAGTATTCCTCCCTATTACAATTAGCTGAAAGTTGTTTATACTATTTACGTTTAATACTATGTACAGGAATACTATTTTATACCTTTTTTATTACTATTCTCCGCCACAAAGGCTATCCACACAAATGAAGTTACCTTACCATCATGAAATTGCTCTGTACTGCCTTATTTTTCCTCTCTGTAATAGGTCAGATTGGTAAAAAACAGAGTTTCGCATGATGATGTAGGAACAGGAGAAAACACTCCTTCTATTTCGCTGCCATCTCTCATGTAAATCACTCCGCTGCCGCATGGTTCACCATCCTGAAACATTCCCGTATAACGATGATCGAAATACAGAATTGTTCCTCTGCCTTCAGGCTTATCACTGCGAACCTGTCCTGTATAAATACCTCCGGAATACGAAAGTTCTACCGCATATTCGGGAGCATGTGAAAATTTGCTGTAATCGCTTTCCTGAAGCTCATTACATTCCGGAAGATCATCCAGTTCCTTATAAAATACGCTCATCGCCTTATCTGGTTTTCCGTTTTTAAAAATACCCTCAAATTCTTTTTCACACGAATCGTTAAAGGAACATCCCATGCCGCTGCGTTTATCGTCTTTTACATTTCCGTAATACAAGATCGATCCGTTACTATCATATTCGCACATATAAACAAGCTGATCGTTTTCATATATGCATTTTCTTACAATCCGGTTATCACTGATTTCGTTAATTCTGCCCTCACGCTTGCTTTCTTTAAACACACCTGCAAATTTTGGATGTCCGTCCTCATACAGAATACCGCATCCGCTGTAACTGCCGTCCTCCCACATACCTGTGTAAACGGTTTCACCTTTGTTTAATTCTGTGCCAAAACCGCTGATTCTTCCCTCACTGAAAGTACCAATATAAACCGGTTCGCCATTATCATACAGCTTTCCCTGTCCATGATACAAACCTCCGGAGAAATCGCCTTCATACAGCTTTTCGCCATGCTTATAGGCAACTCCCTTGCCGTTTCTCTGCATATCCGTCCACTCACCGCAATATAACAATTCTCCTTTGCGTGAATATTCATTGAAGATGCCGGTAGGTTCTCCGTCAGCAAATCTGCCTTCCGCATAACTTCCGTTATCAGAATACAACCTGCCTGCACCGTTATACAAATCATCGGAAAATCCGCCGCTATAGACAACTCTGCCTGAGGCATCAGTAAGTGTACAGGTACCATTTGCCTTTCCGCAGCGGAAACTCCCCTTTAGTATACAGCCGTCATCAAGATAAAGAGTGCCTTCTCCGTGATACAAGTCATTCTGCCAGAATCCTTTATATTTCACTGAACCGTCAAAGTGATAGGAAACACCCTCTCCGTTACGCTGTCCGCCGGAAAAAGCTCCACTGTAAAGCAAATTGCCATCACCATCGAACTGTGTTCCACGACCCATAAATTCGCCGTCCTGATATTTTCCAACAAAGAATGCATCAGTTTCTTCGGAATAAGTTATCCCTGTACCATTTCTTTTGCCCTCTTTGGTCTTGCCTACATAATTCAGACTGCCGTCGCGGTCAAACCCTGCACCTGCTGCAATCGGTTCATTATCGTGCCATTTTCCAACAAAGACGCTGCCGTCACCTGATGAAAATGCAGCACCAAGCCCTTCACGCCTGTTCTTTTCCCAACTGCCAACATAGCAAAGCTTTCCGGATTTATAATAATATACTCCGAAACCATCACGCTTATCATTACGGTAGCTGCCCTCATATGCGGTCTTGCCATCAAACATCGCTGTTCTGCCGTTTCCATGACGGTTATCACCGTCCGTTTCTCCGAAATAAAAATATTGTTTTCCGCCGGATTCAATTATCAGCTTATCAATATTTTCATACGGACACTGCCCTGCGAATGCACACATACTGCCGTCTTCGGCAATAACCCCGGCTTCCGCTCCGGTAATGCTTTCCTCATAAAGCGGAGAAGTATCTGCTGTAAACGAAAAATCACGAATCATCATATTTTTGTCATTTATATCATCGTGATTCTCCGCAGTTCCTTCATCGACGTTAATAAGATCATCAATTTCCGCCGATACCGGAATCTGAGCTTCCTCTGTCTGTTCCGGCTGATCTATGTTCTCCGCTTCATCGTGTCTGACATCTGTACTGCTGATGGAGTCTGACACTTCATCTGTGTCAGGAGAAGCTTCTTCCATACCATTTGCATCAGCAGATTCTTTGCTTTCTGACAGCATAATTTTTTCTTCCGGTAAACCGGGAATAATTTCATGCATTACCTGTGCTTCCACAGATACCGCCGCTTCTTCAGAAATCGATGTTTCAGCCGATTCCTCCGCCAAAGCATCCATATTGACATCAAATCCGGAATCAATGAGTTCCTCATCACTGTCAGGTTGTTCTTTTTCCTCAATCATACGTTTCAAAAGCTTCTGCCTGACTTCTGCTTCCTCTTTTGTACAAAAATAAAATGTACCGCTGCTTGTTTTACAAAGCACCTGTGGTTCTCCAGATACTTCATTCAGTTTTTCAGTGAGTTCCTTATCAAGAACCGTTTCAAATGGATACAGCATCTCCGTACTGTTATTTTGTGTTTTTACAATAATTATCGGTTTATCTCCGTCATTGGAAGGAACAAAAGTACACTCAGGCAGATTTCCTTCTGCATTAAGAAAATATTCACTGGAAAGCCAGCGATGCATTTCATCAAAATATGCCTTTTTATATACACGTCGGTCACTGTCAAGGGATTCTACAATATAACAGTTATTCCTGATGGTTATTCGTTCTGCCAGACGGCTGCCTATCATTTTTTTCCATTTCAGCGGTCGTCCTGCTTCCATCATATAAGAGGCACGGATCATTTCTCCAGCAATATTAAAGGTACTGCGGTTTTTCTGACGTTTTCCGCTTTCAAAAAAGTTTTTTCTGACGCTGCACAAAACATCTCCATCATCAATCAGTTCTGCACGGGTATTATAAACTCCATAGTAAATCAGATCCTTCTCCGCTTTCTGTATCAACGTATATTCCATGTATTTTTCCCTTTCCGTACACTTTATACTAAGGAAACGCTGATTAATTCTTTAATCGGCGTTTTGGGGGGCTAAATGACACCCCGAGAGTGTAAGCGATATGATTGCGGAACCTATGCCAGAGTTGTGGAACAAAGCTCTACGCATAGCTGCTTCCGTTGTCCTTGTCAAAAACATCACAATAAATTCAAGTCATCATTCCATCAGGAGGCAGCATTAAAATTCATCATCCAGTTTTCTAATCTGCTCATAAACACGCTTACAGCTGTCAGCATCAAAATATTCGTAGAAATCCTCAATTCTCTCCATATATTTTTCGCTGTTCTGACAATCATTTTCAATCATTTCAATCATTGCATCGACAGTTGTGTCAAGATCATAGCATACGGGTCCGAAGCCATTATCCTCATAACTGAAATATCCTTTGGTGTATGAATGTTCTCCAGAGAAAAACTGGTCCTTATCAAACTGCGAATAAACAATTGGTTTTTTCAGAAATGCAAAGTCAAAAAATACACTCGAATAGTCCGTCACCAGCAATGCAGATGTTGTAAATTCCTTTTGATAATCAACATATCCGTGATTAACCGTAAATACATCGTTCGGCGCAAAATCAATCCACTGTTCACTGTGAATCGGGTGCATACAGAGAACACCCGTATAACCGTTCTTCTGCATACATTCACAAAGACGCTTATCGCTGATCAAAGAATTATAGAATTTAAAGTATTCTGTTTCACGGAATCCTTCAAAATAAATGCTTTCCGTAGTTCTCGGATCATAGCTTCCCTTTATGCTTTTTCTCCATGTAGGGATAATCAGCACCTTTTTCTCAACAGGATTTGTTTTCTGAAGTCTTAGCAGGTTATCATGTCTTGGGAATCCGGTCAGTACCGGAACTTCGGGACCATAGCAGTATCCCGGCTCTGTAAAAGATTTCTGTTCAGGTTTTCCGGCTGTGACGATCATAGCCATATTTTTATTGAACTTATTGATCCATTCGGAAATATTGTCCTTTGTAATACCATGCTGCAGGAATATGTAATCGAAATTATACAGATCACACAGATATTTTCTGTCACCGCCAAAAGCATTAATAACGTATTCGCTGCCGCTTGAAGATATCACCTTATCGGCAAGAAGTGAATACAACCGATATTGCGGTGTATTATACGGAATAACTTTACCGATCTTTTTCATTTCGTCGTAATCGGAACTGTTTTTATCTATGGTATAATATACATCTACGTCTTTCAGATCAAGAGAACTGATATAGCGGAACATATGCTCACCATTGTCATTAGCTTTATCCGTTCTGTCGGATATGATCCATATTTGTTTATCCTTCTTTTTCATCATACTGTAAAGACGGCGGTATTTGATAAGATAACCACGGTTGTTCTTTTTCAGCTGCTCACGATAGAAGGTTTCATATTTCCTGTGCAGTGAACGGGAGTACGGATGTACTGCAAGACATTTACCTGACATTTTGACAAGATAGTCTTCCTTGGCATAATAGCCGCCCCAGATCGGCGGAATATGGGCAAACTTACCCATAGAAGTGTAAATCAGTCGTTTATTCTCTCCGTACCGGAATATAAACTGTATTTTCTGTTCTTCACCCTTATGCAGAGGTATTGCAAGACGGATGGCTCTGCCTTCCTCTGCAATTCCGAACATTGTTACAAAATCAAAGCATGGTGCATGATAATAGGTAGGCGTATAGACTTTATCACCAATCTGTGCGTAATATTCATAGCTGTCATTGGAAAGCCAGCAGTTGTCTTTTCCCTCAAGATACAATACACCGTCACGTATCTCGGTAAAAAACCATATTATATTTGTCTTTGCATTATTAAGATTAAGGGCAGAAAGATTATTATAAAGGAGATTACCGTGATCGTATACCAGTTCTTTTCTGACGTCCCTGCCGTATTTTATTTGCAGACAGAACATTTTCATAATCATATACATTTCTTTCTGCTTAAAAATCACGCGATCGTCCGCCTGTTTGATAAGATTCCTTATCAATTCACAATAACGCTTATAATCCTCATCGCTCAGATGTTCCCAAACCTTTTTCTTCAGACGCCAGGAAAGATCATACATTACCATATACTGGATAAAATATTCTATCTTACCGTACTTTTCTTTTGAAAGATCATACAAATACTGATGGCAATAAACCGGAGTATCAAAGTAATAGCTATCACTGCTCAGTTCGTTTTGCAGTGCCGAACTGTCATCGGCACGTTTTCTGTAAAGCTGTACCGCTTCACGGCAAACTCCGAGCATACATTTCTCAATAAGAATGGTATTAATGAACTGTGCATCCTCACCATACTTAAGCTTTGTAGAAAAACGGGTTTCACCGATCGATTCATTTTTAATAAATGCGCCTGTCACGTCCATCTGAATAAACTCATATTCGTCACGAAGGTCAACTATCTTTGTGACATTGAACTTATAGTCAAGAGTATGATATCCTGTCTGTGCATCAAAAAACTTTTTTCTGGCACTGACCACATCAACTATATCATAATTCTGGTCAAGGAATTGCAGCACATTTTCAAATGCATCAGGCTCCCAGCAGTCATCCGAATCGAGAAAATTGACATACTTCCCCTGTGCATAAGCAATTCCTTCATTTCTTGCTGAGCTGACGCCGCCGTTTTCTTTCTTGACATACACAATATTGTCGGGATATTTTTCCTTATATTTCATGCATATTCTTTCACTGTGGTCAGGGCTGCCGTCATTGACAAGAATAATCTGAATATGATCTTCAAATCCGATCGTCTGATTAATAACCGAATCAAGCGTTTCCGCAAGATACTGTTCTACATTGTAAACGGGTATGATGACCGAAAACTGAAATTTATAATCCTTCACTTTATCGTCCTCCTGTTGTTGATTACTATTGACATCAAGCAGTAAAAAATTCTACGGACCAAAAACTGTTTCTAATTTGCCGATACGGCAAAAAAGCTCTGCCGCACTATCCATCCCATGTTTTTTCATCAAACAAAACAGCTTATGTTTTTTCCACAAGACCCTCTGCTGACGGATGATATCATCATCAATTTGTTTTAAAATTGATATAAGAGTACCACAATAATTATCATATTCTTCCTGTGTCAGATACTGACGGATTCCTTTTTTGCGGATCCGCCAGCCAAGTTCATACATAACCGTAAACTGAATGAATTTTTCAGCTGCACCGTATTTTTCTCTTGACTCATCAAGCAATGCCTGCATAAAATATTTTGGAGTATCAAAGTAATAACCGGAGCTTTTAATATCATTTTGCAGTGCAGAACTGTTATCCATACGCTTCCTGTAGCGATGCACTGCTTCACGGCATACCCCCAGCCGGCATTTTTCCAGAATAACAGAAGTAATAAACTGTGCGTCCTCTCCATATTTAAGCCTTTCAGAAAAGCGATGCTCCCCTATTGCCTGCGCTTTTATAAATGCAGCCGTCACATCAAGCTGAATACATTCAGGATTTTTACGCAGATCAATAACACGGGAACTTTCAAACTTATAATCAAGATAATGGTAACCCGATTTTGCACCGAAAAATTCCTTACGGCATCCCACAACATCAGTTTCCTCATAATGCTCATCAAAAAAATCACGGACCGCTTCCATCGCACCGCTCTCCCAGCAGTCGT
>CACZPV010000107.1 GCA_902783065.1 uncultured Ruminococcus sp. | reverse complement strand
TGAAGTTGATTTGATAAATTATAATGAGGAAAACTCCTTACGGGTTCATCTTATCCAGGCTGCGGTCGTGATACGCAATACCGCAGCCGTTTACAACACCCATTCCCACCGGGAAGGGGGCAGGGGGATGGGCAGAAAAGCTGCACCTTATGGATGAACACCTGAATCAATGATAATATATAGAATAACGCATCATTACTGTATATTCAACAGCAGTTACAATTGAATTTCACTGATTCAGGATATGATAATAACATTATCATCAGGAATTTTGAATAAAAATATACGGAAAAATTTACGGAAACGGTTGAAATATTACAAAAATATGGTAAAATAACAGTAGAAGTTATTTTTTATCGCATACCAGTAAAGACAGCGGCAGAATAAAGGCAGGGAGGCATTATTATGGTTGTTACTATTGCAAGACAGTTCGGAAGCGGAGGACGTAAAATCGGAAAAAAGGTTGCTGATCAGCTTGGCATTTCTTTTTATGATAAAAAACTGATTACCCTTGCAGCAAAGGAGAGCGGTATTGATCCGGAAGTACTGAAAACCGTTGATGAAAAAGCTGCAAACAGCCTTCTTTATGCGCTTTCATTGGGAGCGGCAGCTGCTTTTGACACAACTTTCCATATTGAGCCGCAGCTGCCTATGAACGACAGACTGTTTCTCATACAGCATAATATTATCAAAAAAATCTCAGCGGATCCCTGCGTGATTGTAGGCAGGTGCAGCGATTATATTTTGAGAGAAAGAAGTGATTGCGTAAAGATTTTTATTTATGCCGATATTGAGGATAGAATTAAATATGCTAAAGAAGTATATCGTATTCCTGAAGATAAGGTAACGGCTGTCATCAGCAGAACTGATAAGTCACGATCGGACTATTATAATTATTATTCCGATAAAACATGGGGCGATCCCGAAAACTACGATCTTTGTATTAACAGCGGTAAACTTGGTATTGAAAACAGTGCAAAACTGATTATTTCTTATCTGAAATTACGGGGTGTGACGGAATTGGTATGAAAAACATCACTCGATTAGTGTTTGCTGTTCTTCTGGGATTGATGCTGACATTATTTGTAGGCTGCGAGGAAAAAAAGGAAGAAACACCTGTTGAAGAAATCAGCTATATTGCAGAAGAAGCTTCACTGAATGAATCTTTCAAGGATACAGCAGCCTCTTATCTTGCTGCTGTAAAAAAGCATGATCATACAGCAGTGACAATGTTTACTACAAGCGATTTTGTCATGAATTATGATGAAACGGGTTTTTACGAATATTGCCGAAATATTACAGGCTTTTCCATCTCGGAAATTGATTTATCTCATGTTACTGAAGAAAACGGAAAATACAGTGTACCGGTTACCTATACCCTGACATATGATTCTCCGTTTATTGATAGTGACGGAGAAAGTCAGGATTCGGGAGAATATTCTTACCATGCCTTTTTTATAATGGTAGAAGAAGCAGATGGTTTTAAAATCAGTGATATTACTGAAAGAGCGATGGGATAGTAAAATGACCAACGTTTCGTTGCAGCTTCTGAAAGCTTTGAAAACGGAGAGTGTTGTAAAATAATTATTCTATAAAACCAAACCGTATGAATAAAAGCTTTTGAGTTTCACGATTAGCTGATTATCGTTTTAGCCGATTGTAAAAAGTAGTCGTTTTCGACGCAAAAGCTGCGAATATGACGGATTACAGCGGAGAAAAATTGTAAAACACATGATATCAAAAATCGCATGGATAAAGGAATTTCATACTTTTACAATTGACTATGATTATCGTTTCAATAGGAGGAAATGATGAAAAAATATACTTATCTCGGTAAATCAAACGGTAAACGCTTCTGTATTGAAGGTGTGAATGTTTTTGCTGAAAAATGGAGGACAAAAGGAGAATGTGATATTGTTCTTAATCCTGAAACTAATGTTCCATACAGTTTTTCAGTCTATAAGATAGAAAAAAAGGATAAAACCGTAACTTTTCTCGCAGGACATTTTGATGATGATGACTGGGTATTCTATCAGGAATACGGTGATGACGATTTTATGTTTTAATGTAAATCGTTCCGATAAACCGCTTTTGTGCGGAAAATATTATACATCCGGAGGACATAATGATGAATAAGGAAGAACTTACGATCGGATCTTTGCTGGATCTCACCAAAACCTATGCCGCAAAAATTTTTGAGGGACTTACCTATCCATGGGAAGCACTGCCGAAAATTTCGGAATATATCATGACGGTGGGACCTTCGCTCAGTAAGGATGAATTTGAAAAGAGAGGGGAAAATATCTGGGTTGCCAAAAGTGCAAAGATCGCACCGACAGCTTTTCTTGCCGGACCGCTGATTATCTTTCCGGGAGCTGAAGTGAGGCATTGTGCATTTATCAGGGGCAGTGCAATCGTCGGAAGCGAAAGTGTGACAGGTAATTCAACGGAGCTAAAAAACTGTATTATATTCAAGGGTGCGCAGGTGCCGCACTATAATTATATTGGTGATTCGATTCTTGGTCATCGTGCTCATCTTGGTGCGGGTGCCATTACATCTAATCTGAAATCCGATAAAAGTATAGTAACAGTACCAATTGATGACTGTAAGATAAATACAGAACTGAAAAAATTTGGTGCGATTGTCGGTGATTTTGTGGAAGTCGGGTGCAACAGCGTTCTGAATCCGGGTACTGTGATCGGAAGAGGAACAACTGTATATCCGCTTTCAATGGTCAGAGGAACAATTCCTGCCAACAGTATTTATAAAAAAGCAGGCGAGATTGCTGAGAAAATATAATTATACCTGAAACCGTGAAGCTGACCTGATGGATTATAAAAGACATTCCGGGTTCATATTATTCAGGATGCGGGCATGTGTAGCATGCCCGAAGTTTGCCTGTACTTTTCTCCTTCGCACCGTGAAGGGAATGGGCAAAAGAATCACATTTGTATGTATTTGTTCTGTCTGTATAGTTTTACAGATTTTGCGGGAGGAAAAACACTTGGAAATATTCGATCTTTATGATAAAAACAGACAAAAAACGATGCATACAATGGAAAGAGGAACCTCTGTCCCGACAGGATTCTACCGTATGGTTGTGCATATAGCGATCATTAATTCTGACGGAAAGATGCTGATTCAGCAGCGTCAGGAAGATAAAAAGGGATGGTCAGGTCTTTGGGATTTTACTGTGGGCGGTCATGTAACAAGCGGTGAAACAAGCTGTCTGGGAGCGCAAAGAGAACTTGCAGAAGAATTGGGAATTGAGATTGACATGTCCTTGGTAAGACCGTCATTTACAATAAATTTTGACGGAGGATTTGACGATTATTATATACTTGAAAAGGAAATTGAGATTTCAGACATTGTGCTTCAGAAAGAAGAAGTACAGGCAGTAAAGTGGGCAGACAGAGAAGAAATACTGAAAATGAGAGAAAACGGAGAATTTATTCCATATAAAAAAAGTTTAGTTGATATGCTGTTTGAAATGAAATGCTCATCAGGAGCACATCAATAGAAAAATGATAATTTTTGTCGTTTAGGTATTGAAAAATGATAAAACGGATATTATAATATAGATGATTGTTTGCGGAAAGTTGATCTGCAGCAGCTAAAATGTATGAAAGGTAATACTGAAACCCGTTTTGGTAATTACCGTAAAAGAAAGGAAATTGAGTTATGGCACAGATTACAAAGGATACGATTGTCGGAGATATTCTGGATATTGATGCAACAACTGCCCCGATTTTTTTTGAAATTGGTATGCATTGTCTTGGATGTCCTGCGTCAAGGGGAGAAACTATTGAACAGGCATGCATGGTTCACGGTGTTGATCCTGATGAGCTTGTTACAAAGCTGAATACGCATATCGCTGCCAATCAGCAGTAATGCAAAAGCCAGCCGCAGAGAATTTCGCTCTGCGGCTATGTTATTAAAATCTGAGGTGAACTATTTGAAGCTTGACGAAAGATTGATGCTTTGTGCGTCGTTTGTCAGAGATGGTATAAAAGCAGTGGATGTCGGAACTGATCATGCATATCTGCCGGTATATCTGGTAAAAAGCGGAAAGATAAAAGAAGCTGTTGCTTCAGATGTTCGGGAAGGACCGCTGTCAAATGCAAAAAAAAATATTCAGAAAAACGGTTTGTCAGAACAAATCAGGACAGTTCTTTCCGATGGTCTTGCTGAAATAACGCCTGCGCAGGCGGATGATATCATTATTGCCGGTATGGGAGGAGAATTGATCATAAAAATTATCGATGCTGCCTGCTGGCTGAAAGATAGTGATAAACATTTGATTTTGCAGCCGATGACAAGGGCTGAGGAACTGAGAGAGTATCTGTGCAAAAATGGTTTTTATATACAAAAAGAAAAAGCTTGTATTTCCTGCAAAAAAACCTATTCTGTTATGCTTTGCGTCTATGACGGCAAAATCAGGGAGTGCAGTGATAAATTCAGATATGTAGGTAATCTTGATCAGGATGGCAGCCCGGAAGCTGAACGTTATATTGATGTGGTCTGTGAAAAGCTAAAAAAGAAAATAAAAGGCTTTGAAAAGGGAATGCCGGAATATGACAGTTTTTACAGACTGATCGGGATTTTGAAACGGGAGAACGATTTAAAATGATAAAAGCAAAAGATATTTATGAGTATATTGATGGATTTGCGCCGTTTGAAACGGCGATGAGTTTTGATAATGCAGGACTTCTGATCGGAGATCCTGATAAAACGTCAGAAAAAGTAATAGTAGCATTGGATGTGACTTCTGATGTAATAGAAGAAGCAGTACAAAAAAATGCATCTGTGATCGTGACACATCATCCAGTTATTTTTCATCCTCTTAAACATGTTTCATCTGATAGTCTGACGTATAAGCTTATACAAAACAATATTGCCGTAATATCTGCACATACGAATCTCGATATCTGCGTGGGAGGTGTAAACGATACTCTTGCAGCAGCAATCGGACTTACAATTACAGAACATACAAATGAAGATTGTTTTCTTACGGCAGAGCTTGATAAAGAAATAAGCTTTACAGCTTTTGCAGAAAACATCAAAACAAAACTTCGTTGTAAAGGTTTAAGATTTACAAGTCGAAACGGTAATATAAAAAAGGTTTCTGTTGCCTGTGGTGCGGGAGGAGGCAGCGTTTATTCGGCTGTAAAGGCAAAAGCTGACGCATTGGTTACAGGAGAAATCAAGCATCATGAAATTCTGTTTGCAAGAGAAAATAATCTTGCGGTATATGATCTTGGACATTTCCGCAGTGAGGATCTTATGATGGAAAAACTTACAAAAATGCTGACGCAGCGATTTCCGGACACACTGTTTGAAAAAGCGTCAAATGATAAGGAAGATATTTTTTATTTGTCATAACAAGGGATGAATTATAAACAGTACGAAGGACAGTTTTTTGACAGTAGAAACATCAATCAACGGTATCAGTATAGTTTTTAGTCAGACTAAGACAGTAAGAATAATTGCTGTACAAGAGTGGAGGAATAAAATGGCACTGGATGGTGTATTTTTAAGACATATCAAAAGAGAATTAGAGGAGCGGCTGATTGATAGTAAGGTGGATAAAATCTACCAGCCTATGAGAGATCAGCTTATTTTATCCATGCGGTCCAGAGAAGGAACGGATTTGCTGCTGATCTCCGCAAGAGCAAACAGTCCGAGAATCAATATCACGACAGTAAAACCGGAAAATCCCAAAGTACCGCCGATGCTGTGTATGCTGCTCAGAAAACGGCTTTCCGGAGCAAGACTTCGTGCGGTCAGACAGCCTGAGCTTGAAAGACTGCTGATGCTTGAGTTTGAGGGGAAAAATGAACTCGGAGATACAGTAATGCTGACTCTGGCTGTAGAAATAATGGGTCAGTACAGCAATA
>CACZPV010000106.1 GCA_902783065.1 uncultured Ruminococcus sp. | reverse complement strand
TGAAAAAAATACTTTTTGACTTTCGGGAGCGGTGTTTGTGCCGCCGCAGGCGGCACAAACACCGCTCGCCTTTTTACAATCGGCTAAAAATTATTTCCGGACATATGTCATAATCTAAGCACAAACATACCCCCCGGTCCCGAAATAAAAAGTCAGGACCGGACTTATCCGGAATTTTCGTCTTTACATTTTGCTGTTTAGTCATAATAGCTTCCGATAAAATCGGAAATGTGTATAACTATATAATATACATTTTGATGATATTATGCAAGAGTTTTTGAGAAAAAAATATTTTTTGTATATTTTATATAATATGAAAGCGCTTTACATCTACTGTCTTACCGCTTTTTTCATCGATAGCATATAAAATACACCCCATGCCGCATTTTCCGTTCTCAAGATCAAACCTCACCGGCATTTTATCCCTGAATTTACTGATTGCCAATTCAGATTTAACACCAAGTACTGACTGCAGTGTTCCGGTCATACCAACATCGGTAATATATCCCGTTCCTTTCGAAAGAATCTGTTCGTCAGCGGTCTGGACATGGGTATGGGTGCCGAAAACCGCAGAAACCCGACCATCAAGATAAAACCCGAGTGCCCTTTTTTCTGCTGTTGCTTCAGCGTGAAAATCAACAATTGTTATTTTCGTTCCCAATTCTCTGATAAGTCTGTCGGCTGTACGGAACGGATCATCCAGGCTTTCAAGATACATACAACCCATAAGATTTATGATTCCGACCTGGATTCGTCCCATATCATATACGGCATAACCTTTTCCGGGAGTAGTATTTTCAGGAAAGTTTGCAGGTCTGAGAAGAAAGGGAGAATTTTCGTAATAAGAATAACATTCCCGTCTTCTGAAGCTATGATTGCCACCTGTAATAATATCCACTCCGCTCGAAAATAAAAAATCGGCGGAAGTTGGCGTAATGCCGTTTCCGTCAGCGGAATTTTCACCGTTTGCGATTACCAGATCAATTTTTTCCGCCTTTTTAAGGGAAGGAAGTTTGTCCCGAAGAAAGCGGCATCCCACCGATCCGACAATATCGCCTATTGCTAAAATGTTCATATTCCGATAATCATCCTGTCTGTATTGTCAGCAAAAAATTAAAGATTCTATATACACTTATTTTAAATTTATTTTTATTTATTGTCAATCTTTTCATCTGAAAAAAGGTAACAATTTCGTACAAATCCAACCACTTTTATACATATATACCAATTATGCACCAATTTATACGACATAATATAGAAAATGTATAAAAACAATACTATAATGCAGCATATTAAGAAAACGCCGATTATTGAATTAATCAGCGTTTTCTTGATTCGGAAAAGTATTTGACAGATAAAATTATAACCGTGTTGGTCATAATGAAAATTGTCTTAGATCGTTTATTTAGTTACAATTATCTTGCAGCTGGCTTCCTTTCCGTTATATGTGCGAACTGTTACCCATGCTATACCGAGTTTCATAGCTTTAAAGCTGCCGCTCCAATTTGTTTTTGTCATTTTAACAATTTTGCTGTTGCTGGAACGGAAAGTTCTCGATGCACATCCTGCATTACTGTCTATATAAGCATTCAGAGAAGCTGTCTGACCGATCCTGAGTGTAATTGTTTTTCTGCTAACATTTACCTTGCCCGGAGCAGATTTTACGGTAACTTTACATGCTTTTTCTATACCGTTGTAGGTGCGTACTGTTACGTAAGCCACACCGGGTTTAACTCCTACAAATTCACCCTTCCAGTCTGTTCTGGTCATTTTTACCACAGAACTGTTGCTGGTACGGTATTTGCGTACAGAAGATGCGGCACCGTTATTAACAGTTGAACCGATACTGAATTTTTCGCCTACGCCGATAGTTAAAATACCTTTTGTCAGGTCAACCTTTGATGGTGCATTTTTGACGGTAATTTTACACGAGCGTTCTATACCATTTGCGGTTCTTGCGGTAATCCATGCAGTACCTTTTCCGACAGATGATACCTTACCGGACTGGGTAACTCTGAGTATTCTGGAATCAGACGTACGCCATGATACTGCCCTGTTTCTTGCATTTGAAGGCAAGGCTTCAGCATTCAGCTGATAACTTTCTCCTATACCAAGTGAAACAGTGGTATTATTAAGCTTGATCTGCTCCGGATAACAGAATACGGTAATCTTGCAGCTTGCTGTTTTACCGTTATGAGTCTTACATGTCACATTTGCAGTTCCGATACCCACAGCGGTGATTTTACCTGCGTAAACTGATTCTACTTTTTTTTCTGAGCTTGTCCAAGTCAGTGTTTTGTTGGTTGTATCCTCCGGCAGTACAGTACCCTTTAGTAAGATGCTTTTGCCTTTTTCAAGTTCAACATTGCTCTGGTCTATTGATACGGATGAAGCATTTCTGATGACGTTTATTCTGACGGATGCTTTTTTTCCGGTGGGATCGACTGCTGTGACAATTGCACTGCCGCCCTTTTTTCCGGTAATCTTTCCGCTGTTTACAGTAAGAATACTATTGTCTGACGAGGTCCATTTTACATTACTATTATTATATAATATATTTCCATATGCATTATCAATATTTGTTGTAGCCCACAATTTATAATTTGTATTTTCTCCCACATTTATACTGACGGCTTCGCCATCCAATATTGGATCAGAAAGATATTTTGCCGATATTTCAATTGGCACAGTACAGTCTTTGACAGCAGTTCCTCTTGTTTCATCAAGAGGGAGTGTGGTGTTTGAAAATCTTCCGCAGGTACACGAACTGTAAACCCCACATTCTTCCGAATAAAAGCCGCCCATTCCAACGTAATTGTTATCTGGATCAATCATCTGCGTATAATGACCTGTTACATTTCCGGTATGATTGACCCAGTCATATTTTTCTGCATAAAACTGGTTAATGCCCTCTACAAGGTTTTTTGAAAAATTCCAGGCAAGAACTTCTCCGTTTCCGCCGTATGTGCTTTCTGCCAATGCGGACCAGCATAACTGATCATTCGGACGGGTATGAGAGATTCGCAAAATCGATTCAGCTGCTCTCAGCCTTGCTACCTTTTCGAGTTCAGATGACCATTTTATAGGGTGATAATCTTTCAGTGTAAGTTTTGTTGAGGGATCAGAAGGATTCTCGATGCCCTCACTGCATGCCTCATACCTGATCTCGTTTATTCTGTCGAGTGCATTCTGTATATTAGCGTAGTACGATCCTTTTACTTCTACGGTAACGGTTGTATTGTTTTCCACAGCATTGACTTTTAATGCAATATCATTTCTGTTATTAACAAAAAAAACAGCAGCTATCAATGCTATGACAAATATTGAAACAGAAAATGTTTTTTTCATTTTAATACCTCCTCGTATAATCTGTTTATTCGTTTTTAAATTCAGCGGCAGTATGTCGGAGCGAAATGCGATAGTTTCTCGATTTTGCTCCTCAATATAGAGTATCATGGATTCAGGTATTATTTCAGCTTGTTCAGTTCAGTCCAGTCGATTGCTGCTTCACCGAAGTAGCCGCTGACACCGATTGTTATATCCGGCTCTCTGTCCGACTGAAATACCCTGTCATAGTTTACAGAATGTTCAACAGTTGAGCCGTCAGTTGTTCCGTAGGTGTTAACACCCATCATGGATTCATGCTGAAGTCTGGAACGGTGGTCAAAATCAGTATTTGCCGATTCGTGCATTTCAGAACTGATGCGATCTCTTGTTTCGTTGAGTGACTGTATTGTATCACGCTGTCTTTCCCAGCTTCTCTGATTATCCCTTGCCATTTGCTGCACTGCATTGTAGGCAATGTTTTGTTCTTCCATTTTATGGGCAAGAAATCTTTTCTGTATCTGTTCGATCTTGTCAGTTACATTTCTGTGCAGCTTTATTGAAGATATAAATTCAAAGAAATCAGAAATTTCTTTTTCGGAAGGTTCTCTGTCTGTTATAAAGCCTGCAAATGAAGATATCTTCCATGAAATGTAAGCATTGTCAAGTCCGTCTGTACGGTGCATGGCAAAGGATGTCTGAGGATTTGTGTCAATAGGAAGAAAAGCATTGTTGATCTGGTTCTGATAAGGATTAGGCGGTGGTGTGAAACCCATCATCTGAAGTTTTTGCTGTGAAGCAATGCTTCTCTGGAGAAGCTGTCGTGACATCGGACTGTAGCTTCCGTATTCTATGCCGTGAATAAAGGCATTCAGGAGCAGATACTTTGTTTTTCCGTCGGTTTGTGCACAATATAGTTTTGCACCTCCGCCGCCGTAAACGGACTGTATTACAGTTTGGTTCATATTTCCGTTGTTTTGAGATTCGACATTTTTAATATCTTCATCAATGTCGGCACGAAGCTTTTGCTGATTAATCTCGGAAAGCTGAAAATTTTTGACAAGGCGGATATTATCCGTGCCAAGCAAACTTACAGCATTGCTTTCAAGGTATTCCTGAAGATCAAGAAAGCGGTTTTCTTCGTTAATTGCAGCCTTCGGGAAGAAAAAGCATTTCATCGGACGGCAGAATATTTTTCTGCCCGAAGGATCAGCAGCAGCAGCCCAGACGAGTAGTGGAGAATCGGGATTTTCGGTGTAAGGCTCGATCCTTCCGGATGGAGTATAATTGCCGGGTATTCTGCCAAGACAGCATGGCTGCCCGTCAGAAGTCGAAAAAGTAACATTTTTCATAACAGCATTTTCGGCAGGTGCTGTAAACTTGACGCTGCTCTGAGGGTTATTATAGATAACTGCTCCGGCGCAGAACGGACAGAAGCCGGGGTTCTCGGATTCATCAGCCTCAAGTATGATTTTTTTGTTACACTTGCTGCAAACAGTACGGAATTTGGTCATAGCGAAACCTCCTTTGTACCGAGTGATTTTTAGTTATTGTAAAAGTCTGAAATTCCTTTACCTATGCGTTTTTTATATCATGTGTTTCACAATTTTTCTCCGCTATAATCCGCCATTTTCTTTGCTTAAGCGTCGAAAACGACTACTTTTTGATTTTTAGGGCGGGGGTTGTACCGCCTTTTTACAATCGGATAACGGAGTAATTTTAGCTGATAGTAAAACGTAAAAAGAATTTTTTATGGGTTATAAATAAAATATTTTACAATAGCCTGCTCGATACTACATACTACTATTTTACCACAAACAATCTCACTATTCAAATAAAAAAAGAGCCTTAGGTCCATCCTGGCGAGCCGCCGGAGCCTGAATGTGAATTTTTTCGTTTCCCACAGATGTTATGTACCGCTGCCAACTATAATTTTACACTTACGTCTATCCCCTGTCCACTTCCCACTGAGAAGGGGAATACATGGACGACTTTTGGTTGTAATTCCAATTTAATGAACTAAAAATTCGTCAGAATACGACCGGAAAAAAACAAATTAGCCAAAAAAAGGGATTATTGGTTGACTACAGGATTTTTTATATATATAATAGTATACAGAAATCCGATGTTCCGAGCATTGCTGCACATTCTGCATGTTTATCGGAACAAACACTGTCGTATCAAGCAGATTTTTATTATTAACACTATTGGCTTGAACTGACTGCATGTTATCCGGAAATATCTCTTTTAAAGCTTTTAAGTCTTTCTTCTGATCTCAATAATGGTAAATGAAAAA
Source organism: uncultured Ruminococcus sp. (assembly GCA_902783065.1). GTDB lineage: Bacteria > Bacillota > Clostridia > Oscillospirales > Acutalibacteraceae > UBA1213. The sequence goes on along the minus strand of CACZPV010000106.1, from coordinate 15,360 downwards.
AAGCTGATAAAATCCGGTTGTGCCGATGCACTTTAAAACAGACAGTTTCAGCTGCTTAATGTATGCCGATAATCTGCTGTATGACAGAATATATTCAAGGAGGATATCATTGTGATTTGTAAAAAATGCGGCGAAAATAACCCTTTGGGCAGCTTTGTCTGCAGTAAATGCGGCGCACCTATGGGAATTGATCAGGACTCATCTGCTCAAAGTACACAGACTGCTCCTGCTTCACAGGATAATTCTGTTATGACTTGCCAGAAATGTCATGCCGAAATCAAACCAGGTGTGAAATTCTGCCCGTCCTGCGGAGCTAAGATTGATCCGCCCGAACCGAAGGCAGCTGAACCCGAAAAAACAGAACCGCAGCAGTCAAAAGATGAAAAAAACTGCCCAAAATGCGGCAGCAAAATTAAAGCTGCGGCAAAATTCTGCCCGGTATGCGGCGGAAAGGCAGATGCACCTGCTGAGGAATCAAAATCAGAACAGGCAGCGCAGAGTGAAAAAGATAATAAACCTGAAAAAACTGATAGCCCTGCGGAAAATGCTCCTGCTCAGGCAGAGGCAGGGATAACCTGTGCCTGTGGCAATGTGCTGAAACCAGGTGCTAAGTTCTGTCCGAAATGCGGCAGCAAAGTTGGAGATACAGAAGTAAAAAGTGAAGAAAAATCTTCTGATTCTTCAACAGAAGAAAATAAACAGCCAGCTTCTGATAAAAACGAAACTATATGTGCCTGCGGCAATGTGCTGAAACCGGGTGCTAAATTCTGTTCGAAATGCGGCAATAAAGTTGGTGAAGCAAGTGTTTCATCATCTGCTCAGCCTCAGGAGAAATCGGATCCGGTTAAAGGCGCAGAATCTGATACAATACCGATTCCTGCACCGACAACCGCTCCTGCCGCAACAACAGTTCCTGCACCGGCAGCTGTTCCTGCAGCAGCTCCGGCAGTCAAGAAACCTCTCGACAAAAAAGTAATCGGCATTATAGCCGGTGTGGGCGGTGTTCTCCTGATTGGTATTATTATACTGATTATTGTTCTTAACGCAACACCGAAAATTAATCTTTCTGATTATGTAAAGGTAGAATATGAAGGCTATAACGGTTACGGCACAGTATCCACAAGCTTTGACACTGACAAGTTCAGAGCAGACTGGGAAGGTAAACTGAAATTCACTTCAGGTGATCCGAGTGAAATTGGTTCTTATCTCAGCTATTACTCCGATCCGGCTGATGTTGTACTTCATAGTGTAAAGTATTCATATGAGTTTGATAAAACCGAAAAGCTTAAAAATGGGGATACAATCAAATTGTCGTGGAATCTTGGAAGCACAAAGGAATATCTTGAAAAGTACATTAAAGTAGAAGTTAATGATGCTGAAACAGAATATAGCGTTTCAGAGCTTGAGGAAATTTCTTCTTTTGATCCTTTCGATGGATTCCAGATTACCTATTCGGGATATAACGGCAACGGTAAACCTGATTATACAGCAAAATATACACTTTCCTATGAATTTGACAAGACAGAAGGTCTTAAAAACGGTGATAAACTCCACGTATCGGTATCTTCTCCTTATGGAGATGATCTTGCACAATATTGTGCTGCAAATATCGGTGCTGTTCCTATGACAACATCCAGAGATTTTACTGTAGAGGGACTTGGCGATATGGAAAGCTTTGATCCGTTTGCGAATGTCGAAGTAAAATTTGAGGGCGTTTCTCCGAACGGAACCGCTTCTGTTGAAAATAACAGCGGCTATGACCTGCGCTATTCTCTGGACAAAGAAGAAGGTCTGAAAGTCGGTGACAAGGTTGTTGTAACCGTAACTGCTCCATATGGATATGATCTTACAGATTACTGTGAGAAAAATTACGAAAAGAAGCCGTCTGCTGCCAAAAAGGAATATACAGTCACAGAGCTTCCATCTTACGTTACTAAGATTTCCGAAATTTCAGAGGATATTCTTAAAACCATGAAGGCAGAAAGCGAGGATACAATTAAATCCGGCATAACAAGTGAGGGCGAATCGCTTGAAAAAATGGAATATCAGGGTCTTGTTCTTCTGAATCTCAAGGATGGTAAAGAATCAAAGAACAGCTGGAGTGCTTCCGGTGATCACGATCATATGCTTTACCTGATTTACAAGAATACTGTAAAGGTTAAGAACTATGATGACAAGACTATTTCTTATACTTACTGGACTTTCTGCCGCTTCAATAATATTACCTTTACTAAAGACGGAACCTGTACAGTAGATACAGAAGAAGTAGTTGTTCCTAATGACAGTGTATCTCCAAAAGATGCATCGTATTATTACAAAGGTTACGAGAAATACGAAAATCTGTTTGCAAATATCGTAACTGCAAAGCTTAGTGATTATAAGTACGAAACACAGATGGCAGGTTCACAGGCAACTCCGCAAACTTCTGAAACAAGCGGAGGACAGTCAAGTTCCCAGACATCTGAAACAAGCAGTGAACAGTCACAGGCAAGCGCTCAGACTTCCGAAACAAGTCAGCAGACTTCTGAAACAAGTGCTCAGACCTCTGAAACAAGTGTTCAGACTTCTGAAACCAGTAAGCAGCAGTCCTCAAAGCCAGCCGCTTGATCATAGCAATATCACTTTAATAAAATTTTTGCCGACAGGACAGTGTTCTTGCCGGCAAAAATTTGTTGCAGTATTATTTTTATTAATGATAGGACATAATATTAGGGAAACGCTGATTAATTCATTAATCGGAGTTTGGGGTGTGGAGCGAAGCCCCATGCAGAACCACTCCTTGGTTCGTTAGAGCTTTGAAATGCTATTTATTCAGTGTTTTCTTAGTATAATACCTGATAAAAAATTGACAGTCTTTGCAGTCTGTTTCACACAAATTCAAGCCAGCCTTACTATCAGGAATCACTATAAAGAAACACCTGCAGCGGCGTTATTATATCCGTTGCAGGTGTATTTCATTTAAATACAATCTCAAAAGTATATTTTATGAAAATAAGATGATATGAGATTGTATTATATATGTCAAGCCTGCCCGGGGGGATTCGAACCCTCGATCTTCAGAGTCGGAGTCTGATGCATTATCCAGCTATGCTACGGACAGTAATCGATAGCTTACTAAGTATATCATAAACAATCATAATTTTCAAGCAATTTTATACGATATTTTGCATAAATTGAGCCGAAAGGTATTATCCCCGGACTCATTCCCTACAAAAACTAAAACTGTAGTAAACGTCATTAAAAGTTTCCTGTTGTCATTTCGCCAGCGTGCCGCCGGGCGGCATGCTGCCGCTGTCGATTTAATCCCCGCAGCTGAACAAAGTTTCAACATTATTAAAGTCGTCTACTTTTTTTGATTCAATGTTTGGTTTGAATTACTAAAAAACCTGAACTGCGGGTGTAAAGCCTGAATAACTGAAACAGAGCGGAGCGTAAGCGAGCGACTATCGCGTTTCGGCTCCGGCGGCGTGCTCGCTTACTTTTGACGAAGCATCTTCTTTTATTGTGCCGTCGTTTTCGCTTTAATACCCACAGCCACTTAGATTAAAACAATAATATCAGTCGTCTGCTATTGCTGATTCATGCTGAAATTAAAACCAAAGCTTGGTTTTTTAGGAAGGTTTTTCCCCGGGAAAACGTATTCCAGCATCGAAGTAAGGCTTGCCGGACGGGTTGGAATTATGTTGATAAGGATTCTGATATATGGTACAATAATATCAACAACTCCAAAAGCCTGGATAGAGATGAGAAGTTGCGTGCGTATGTATAAAATATTGATGGTTGAGGATGACAAAAATATTCAGAATCTGGTTGTAAACTATTTTACTAAAAAAGAAAAAAATATATTTCAGGTGGAGATTGCATCTGACGGTCAGACCGGTTGGGAAAAGGCTTATGAAAACCATTATGACTTATTGATTTTAGATGTTATGCTTCCGGAAATGGACGGATTTTCCATATGCAGAAAAATACGTAAAAACAGTGATGTGCCAATTATGTTTATCACTGCCAGAGCAAGTGAACCGGACGTTCTGAACGGATATGCACTGGGGTGTGATGATTATGTTATCAAACCGTATTGAGTAGGGAGAGGGATCGAATATTAGTATATGTGAACCCGGTAAAGTCCATCCATCAAGTTAGCCTCACGGATCCAGGCCATAATTAAACATACCGTAATCTTGTATCAGGGAAATGATACTCTCCCCGCTTTCGAGTCTTGCAACCATGGATTTAGCTGGATTTGTCTTATTTTTCGCGCGTTCATACAGGGGATAAAGATATTTTTCTTCTCCTGTTCCTCTTTCACACAGAGCATCTGTACAAAGATCAAGTACCTGATGTATCAGTTCATATAATTCATTGGGATCTACAAAATCCGGAAAATCTGATCTGACAAACATTTTTCTCAATTCAACCGGAGTATAGCCGTTATGATATATCACATGATCATTATTCAGTATGTCAGATAATTCCTTCGTCTTATGCAGCAGACCTGTATGAAAAGCTGCAACGGTCATTACGTCTTCTATCGGCTGACAACAGGCACTTCTGAATTCAACAGTTCCTCTGAATGTCAGATCCTCAAATTTGAAGGTTCTCAGATAGGCAATATCGCTTTCCTGCGGAGTGAAATCAAAAGAGATGATTTTTCCGTGATCAGCATATTCTCCCGACAAATGTTTGGTATTAAAATATTCAAGCAGCTTAGTGGGTTTGAAATTGATGTAATGCCCGTCACGTTCTACGCAGTAAATACTGGCAGTCGTAAGATAACTAAGCAAATCGTCAATGCTGTTTATTTCGCAGTCAAACATTCCCACATTATGTGGATTAATTCCATGAGTACTGTGTTCCCACAGCATATCACGGCAGCAAAGCAAATCCTTCTGTTCTTCAGTCATCACCGAATTGCTGAACAGAACCGCTTTGATTGGTTCCAGTCGGTTGAATACGCTGATTACTGTCGGAATATCCTCTTTGTTTACATCAAGCTGAACCTGTGAAGCGCTCGAAAACATTCCGAAATTCGGATATTTATGAAAATACATAGGAAGAACCGTATATTTCGGATATGACAAAAGATGATTGTAAAGCATCTTATATCTGCCGTTTTCAATAGGTACATTATTATTCAGCTTACGGAAAGGATTAATTCCCATTCCGGTCAGTGCGTGATGATGTTCCTTCAGAAAATCCTGTATAAAGCTGTAATATCGTATAAAACGTTCATGAATTACATTAAGATTGTTTTCTTTTCCGAAGGATAATTCCAGATTGTTATATGAACAGTCATAGGAAAACACATCTCCGTTTATGCTGTTCTGCGCCGAATAGATGTGACCACATTCATCTACATTTGCAGCAGTAAAACCAAATTGATCCATAAAAGCCGCAGTAAGAGAATGAAGCACATCAAAATTCACTGCGCGGTAATCAAGATTCACGACGGGCATTTCGATTTCTACACCAATAAATGTTTGTTGTTTGTTTTCAGTAGGTTCAATGTATTTTTTGTATAAAATATTCTGTAATTCTTGTTTAGTCATAATATCACCCTCTACAGATTGGCAAATATACTGTAAAGCAGCTTCATTGCTTCTTCATTTTCAACATATTCCTGATTGTGTACGGTACCTGTTTTAACCAATTTTCCTTTATGAAAAGCTGTCAGCTGTGCAAACGGAAGCGGCTGCCAGTTTACATTATCCAGTGCCGTTGTTGACAGAACAGCGGTACCTTTTTCCTGACGGTAATGCAGCGTATTCCGACAATTAGTGTGTGCAAAAAGAAAAGTTCCGTCCGAGAATAAAAGATTCAGTTTATTTCCTGTAGACATACTGCATACGATATCATCAAACAGTTTGAATTTTTCTTCAAAATCCAGACTTCCGCCTTTTTTTTGCTGTGCATTATTCAGCCTGTCCAGAAGATAGAGGAACACCCTTTCGCTGTCGGTATCACCGCATTGTTTTTTCAAATAGCAGTTAATCGGAGGATAATCGAAAATTGTACCATTATGAATCATTGTCCATCGTTTGCCGGAATTATCCCTGCCGCTGAATGGATGGCAGTTTTTATATTCGACATGACCAATGGTTGCATAACGAATATGTGCTAACAGCAATTCAGAACAGATCGGCTGTGAAAGTCTTTCTTTCAGGTAATGACTTTTGCATGCCTGTATGCTTTCCTTTTCGAGCTGGGCACTGTTTCTGGAAATGCAGGCAAGTCCCCATCCATGCGGATGACGGTCGCTGTGAGAAAAAAAGCGTTTCAGATATTCGTTAGCATAATATTTCTTTGCTGAGGAGATACCAAATAATTCACACATCTGAATTACCTCCCGCATATTGTTTTGCGAGCATGATTCCTTTTGCAATATAATCCTTGCTGTAATTTTTGCTTATGATTTCAGCATAACTGCATCCATCTGCCAGTTTCTTTTTCTGATATTTAAGAATATCGGAAAACTGCGGAAAATACTGTCCGGCAAAATCAGAAAGTTTATTAAGTTCTGTTTCTGCTCTCTGCTTTATTCCGGCATTTCCGAAAACTGCCGCTGCCTTGATATTGTCGATTGCTTCACGCTGAGCTGCCTTGTCAAAATCAGACTCATCCATACTTACAAGATATAACATCAGCAGATGGATGAACAAAATATCTTCCTTGAATATTCCTGTGCGTGAAAGAGGGTTAACATCCAGCACCCTGAGTTCAATATGGTTAATACCGTTACGGACAAGAGATTCTAAACTGTTATTGCCCTTAGGTTTTAAACGAACCGGATAGTATAATTCGGAAACAGAAGTAAGTTCGCCTTTTTCAATATACTGTTCGATACTGTGTACATAGCTGCTGAAATCAGAATAATCAAGAATTGGAACAAACTTGTTCCAGTATCCTTCCTCTCCGCAGCGAACAGAAGAATATTTGCTGCTTGGGATTCCAAAAGAAATGTCCGTAACCGGACTTGCGGCAGTAAGATAAACGATCAGCCATGAATATTGTGTCAGTCTTTTCGACAGTTGCAGATAGCAGCTGTTTTTAAAATCTTTTTTATCTGAATAACCGCTCATCTTAAATGCCGCTTCAATAAGTTCCGGAGAAAACGAAAAATTAAAATGAATTCCGGAAAAAAGCATTTTTTTCTTACCATATTTTTCGGCAAGATATTTTCGGTATTCATTCTTATGCTTCATACTTCCGCTGAAAACAGCAGCAGGAATGTCTTTTTCATCTCCGATTTTCGGAGGATTGGAAAAGCTCCAGAAAAGCTCATTGTTTTTCCGAAGTATGTTAAATATTTTGTCATGTATTTTTTCCATCTGACCAATCAGGCTGTCAACATCCGTAAAAACATCGGTAATAATTTCTGTCTGATTTTCGCAGAAATCCCTGTCTATATTAGGTTCATTTTCGAAGGGATGGGAGGTCATTGCCAGTGTACCGTCAGGGTTAACCCTGAGACCCTCACGTTCCAGTCCGTATTCGGCAAAGATGATTTGTTTTTTTATTTCGTTATTTTCTAAGTTGAATATCATGGTAGTACCTCCTCGTCAGGCAGCGTATTCAATGTATCCTTAATAATACGTATGGCTACCAATTGCCGGGTATGAATTGATTATTTAATGGTTAACCTATATGATTAATAGGTTTTAATTATTATATCAAATCTTTCACCACTTGTCAACATAAAATTCCGCCGTCAGCCAGCCGGCGAGCCTCCGCCCAGCGAGCCGCTGGACCCTTACCAATACACGCAGCCATTTAGAATAAAATACATTTACCAGTCGTCTGGCGGCATGCCGCCGCTGTCAATTTAATACCCTCAACTACTTAGACTAAAACAATTATTCCAGTCGTCTGCTTTCTCGGTTCATGATAAGTTGAATTATCAAAAATCAAAGCCAGGATGACAAGTTTAAGCAAAATCAATCGAAATCATTTGATACTTCCCGTTTCGATTAATTATTTTGAGAATAGTTCGTATAAATATTTTCAGTTTTTTTTGGAAAGGGTTTCCCCGGGGAAAATACGGGGTAAATACGGTGGCCATCCGAGAAAAAAAGCTTGACGCAGGGGTGGTTTGTATGATATGATATTAGAGCCGCATGCTGTAGGCTGATAAGTAAGCTTAGCTTCGCCCCCGGCAGCGAGTTTAAAGACAGGTAGGTGTCACAAAATGTACGCAGTTATTGAAACAGGCGGAAAGCAGTACAAGGTAGCAAACGGCGACGTTGTATACGTTGAAAAGCTGGAAGCAGAAAATGATGCAACCGTTGACTTTAAGGTGGTTGCAGTAAGCACAGACGACGGCTTTAAGGTTGGTGCGCCATATGTGGATGGTGCTAAGGTAACAGCTAAGGTTCTTGATACAATCAAGGGTAAGAAAATTACTGTTTTCACTTATAAGCCCAAGAAAAGCTCCAAGCGCAAGATGGGTCACAGACAGAGATATACTAAGGTACAGATCGAGTCTATCGAAGCATGATAAAAGCGCAGTTTTTTGTTGACCGTAACCATAAAATCAAAGGATATCGTATTACCGGTCATGCCGGACTTGCTGAAAGCGGAAAGGATGTACTTTGCGCCTTTGTTTCGTCCGCTGCGTATATGACAGCTAATACGATTACCGATATTATCAAGGCTGATGCTAGGGCACAGGCGGATGACGGAGAAATGTGTGTTACGGTGGCTGAGAGAGATCTCGAAGCTTGTCAGACGATTCTGGCAGGCATGAAGTTTCATTTAACAGAAACAGAAAAGCAATATCCCGGTTATTTGAAAGTTATAATTACGGAGGTGTAAGATAATGCTGAAAATTAATGTACAGTTGTTTGCTCATAAAAAGGGTGGCGGTTCTACAAAGAATGGCCGTGATTCTGAGTCAAAGCGTCTCGGTACGAAGCGTGCTGACGGACAGTTCGTACTCGCAGGAAATATTCTTGTTAAACAGAGAGGTACGAAGATCCATCCGGGCAATAATGTTGGACGCGGATCCGATGATACACTTTTTGCAAAGATTGACGGTAATGTTAAATTTGAGCGTGTAGGACGTGACCGTAAGCAGGTTTCCGTTTACGCTGCTGAATAATTGTTTTTTGAGGGCTTCGGAGTGATTCGGAGTCCTTTTTGTTTTTCTGATCAAAAACATGGAGTATGTTTTCCGGATTATTCATAACGAGCTGTAATGACGGTATGTGAAAAAATTGTCATAATTTTCATGCTTTAATTGTTTTATAAAAAATATGAAAAAGATTGGTTAAAATATACACAATAATCCAAAAGGATTTTATTGACAAAAATGAATCAGTGATTTATAATTAGTAATAACGGGAAATTATCAGATGATGATTGGAATTGTTGTCTTTTAATCTGCCGAAATTTTATTCAGGAGGAATTACCAATGAAGATCCTTAAGAGAATCGCCGCAGTTGCACTTGGCTCCGCTCTTATGATGAGCGTTGCAGGCATGCAGGCATTCGCAGCGACCGAAGAGGCTGAAGGTATTGAAGCAGTTATCAAAACTGATAAAGCTGAATATACCAAGGACGAATCGATCACAGCTACGCTGACTGTGAAAAACACAGGCGAAGAAGCTGTAACTCATGTTTCTCTCAGAAACATTGTTCCCGACGGTTATACACTTGCCGAGAACTACCAGCTTGAGAAGAGTCTCGAAAAACTCGAGGCAGGCGAAACCGCTGAAAACAAGGTTGTTTTCATCCCTGTTAAAGAAACCAGCCAGGCAAGCGGCACAACAAGCACAACAAGCACAACCAGCAGCACTCCTGCTGCAACAACAGCTACTACAGCTACAACAACAACAACATCAACCGGTGCTGTAGCCACCGGTGATGGCAGCAATGCACTTGCTATTGCACTGATCTTTGCTGCATCCGCAGGCATCGCAGTTTTCTGCATTAAGAAGAAGAAGGGTAAAGAACTTCTTTCTGTTGCTCTTTGTGCAACAGTAGCAGGTACTATCCTTGCAGCTGTTCCGTTCAGTGCGTCAGCAGCTGTTGAAAAAGGCTATGAAACAAAGGTTTCCGACTACATTTATTTCGATAACAGCGAAGCTAAGTGGGAAAGTGTATATGCATACTGGTGGAATGCTGACTATGCAAGAACATATGACCTCGAAGACAAAGATTACGGCTGGGGTCCGACAATCGATGAGGAAACAGGTGAGGAAGTAAATCAGCCTACTAAATTCCCTGGTACAGCAATGACTAAGATTGAGGGTACCGATATCTGGCAGGCACGTATTCCGTTTGGCGCTACAATGATCATCTTCAACAGCGGTAAGACAGATGAACAGATTCACAACGGTGAAACAGGCTACCAGACAGCTGATGTTAAATTTGACGAAGTAGCTAATGCTGGTGCGATTTACAAGATTGACGCTTCTGTAGAGGCTAAGGCTGGCAGAGGTATTGAAAAGACTAAGTACAAGTACAACGAAGGTGCATTTGCAGCTTACGAAGGCACTTTCACATCTGAAGTTATCGGTGCTGATCCTGAGCCTTCTGAAGTATCAGAAGTATCCGAGGTTTCTGAGGTATCAGAAGTATCTGAGGTATCAGAAGTATCCGAAGTATCTGAAGTATCTGAGGAATCTCAGGTTTCAGAAGTATCAGAAGTATCCGAGGTTTCTGAAGTATCAGAAGATCCCGATGCTCCTAAGACAACAACTAAGATCGTTCCTGATGTTGTTGCTGAAGCAGCTGTAACTGTAAAGGTTGACGGTAAAGATGTTGTTGTAAAGGGTCAGTTCATTATGGACGTTGAGAGAGAAGTTATCGTTGTTTCCGGTAAGGTAACAGACGAAGCTGACAATGCTCTTGAAGGCGTTACTATCACTATCAAAGATTCACAGGGCGAACCTGCTGCTAATGCAGTAACAGACGCAGAAGGCAACTATTCTGCAGATATCGTTTACAAAGAAACAAAGACCTATGTTCTCACATTCGAGAAGGCAGGTTACAGCACACAGACAAAATCTATCATCGACGTTAAGGAAGACAGAATTGTTAACGTTAAGATGAGAAAAGAAAACATCGGCATCTATGCACTTGCTTTCGTTATTGATCCGATCGTTTCAAATTACGGAAGCGAAACTATCGATGAGTATGGTTTAAGACTTCAGGTAAATGAAGAAGCTCAGATCAAGAAGTGCGGCATTTACATGTATAAGGATGGCGACGTATGGGCAAGAACAATGGCATTTGTAGGCGAAAATGTTACATCTGCTAAGGCACTTCCATATGTTGGTGTTAACGATGAAGTTCTTTATGATGGTACTAACACCAGCGGTATCAACACATTCTCAATGTCAGAAGATTCCGATGGTATCTGGAGCATCGATGGTTCTTACACAACAAAACGTGCTAACCTCGTTGATGCACAGGGCAACTATCTTACACTCCGTTCACTCGACGTTGTAGGTAAGAACGTTCGTATCTTCGATAATCTCGATGAGATGAAGGAATGGCTCAAAGCTTAATAGTTCCATTCAGATCTAAGTAAAAAGATCAGGTACATTGCTTGGCAGTGTACCTGATTTTTTATGGAGAAATATATCTTCACGCACAAACCTCACACCCACACCCACACGCTGATTAATGAATTAATCAGCATATTCTTAGTTTGAAATATTCTGATTTTGCTGTTTTTTCATTTTTTTCCAACTATAAAATCCGTATAAATCATTAAACAAAAACATAGCAAAACAAGCAGTTACGGGAACACATGAAACCGATTCAAAAGATGCAATAACCCATAGAATAATAAGTACGATATCATTTAATGCATAGGCAACGGCATAATAGGGACTTCGGAAAAACATCAGGCTTGCAGCTAAAAAACTGGTGGAAACAGAGATTGTACTGATTAACAGCTGAGCATTACCTAAAGCAGACAGAATATAGTAGAATAAAACGGTAGCAGCGATGGTAAAAAAACAATTACGGCAATCTTCGTTTTTGTAAGAGAAGATACTTCTACTGTATCACTGTTCTGATAAGGATGTCTGATCCATACGATCATGGTAAATAGTGCAGAAGGAGCGGTCATGCCCAGATATGTAAAAGCTTCTCCATAATAGCATTGTTTGACAGAGATTATTCCGTATAGTACAGAAAAAACAATTGTCAGCGCTTGCCCTATATAATGACCTTTTGCAATAAAAATTAATGATGTAACACCGATCAGTGATGCGCCAACGGAAACAGGTTCACTGCTGCCAAAGATGACGGCTGATGTGATAATTACTGTGACTGAAAACACCCATAACAATTTTTCAAATAATGTAAAGCTTTTTATGCATTTGATCATATGATTTCCTCACTTTGTTATATTAATTAGTCAATTGTAAAAGCCTGAAATTCTTTTATCCATGCGGTTTTTGATATCATGTATTTTACAATTCTTCTCCGCTGTAATCCGTAATCTTCATAGCTTTTGCGTTGAAAAAACTAATTTTTGACTTTCGGGAGCAGGGTTTGTGCCGCCGCAGGCGGCACAAACCCTCGCCTTTTTACAATCGGCTATAATATTCGATAAGAAGCTTTAAAATAGATTTTAATGTCAAAGTATTCCATCGAATATTAGTATTAATGTTGTTCCAACGTTAAACAGAAAACACCGATCGTATATCTTCAAAGACCTAATGATATACGTTCGGTGCTGATGCACTCCTGCCCGGTGGCAGTAATCTATGGCTTGTTCAATTCCTTGTGCGGGTACTATACTTTTGTATATAAGTTTAACTTTTCCGTACATGGAAGTTTAATGACTTTATTATAATAAATAATCATTTACCTGTCAAGAAATAACTTTTCCTTTTATATGAATCATTGACACCTTGTTGTTAAATATAGTATAATAAAAATAATGCATGAATATGATTGTATTTTGTTGATTGTTACGAATTTCGTTGTATAACTAAATCACATTATACAAAATAATTCTTTAGGTGAACTCTGATTAAATTTCAGGGATTTCCAAAAATGGCTTTACGTGTGGCTGTGCCCCACACCCCAAATGCCGATTAATGAATCAATCAGCGTTTCCTTAGAATTAAGGCATCATAAAGAAAACTCTAAAAATTTAGTTATAATGCGATTTTTTATTTAATATCACCCGACGGGCGCGCTTATTTTGCCATTCCTCTGCCTCCTTCCAAACCGGAAAATGGGAGTGTATTAGTAACGCCAGCCGCCTAAATAAGATGAAACCTGAAGTTTTTATAATCTATTAAGTCAATTTCACAGATTCAGGTAAAGCAGCCACAAAAACAAATGGAGGTGTTGTCAATGGATGTCAAACTTTATAAATGTCCTAACTGCAGTGCAGAATTAAAATTCGATCCCGATAAGCAGCGTTTCTGCTGTGATTATTGTCGGGCTGAATTTACGCAGCAGGAAGTTAATAGTTTTCTTCAGCAGCAAAGTGAAGACGGACAGAAAGAACAAAATAACCAATCAGAACAAAGTCAGCCGCAGGATCAGCGTACTGCTGAACAGCAACAAGCTGATGCTGAGTTCTCGGAAAATACTCGTCTATATCAATGTCCCAGCTGTGGTGCCGAAATTGTTGCCGATATGAACACAGCAGCGTCTTTCTGTTACTATTGTCATAATCCGGTTATTCTTAAAGGTCGTGTTGAAGGAATATATCGGCCTTCAAAGGTTCTTCCGTTTGCATTTGGACGTGAGAAGGCAATTGAATATTTTAATGAATGGGCAAAGGATAAAAAATATGTTCCTGATGATCTTATCTCAGAAAAACAAATCGAGAAAATGACAGGACTGTATGTACCGTTCTGGGTAGCAGATGCCATTACACGTTCCAGGATGACGGCAACCGGCGAAACGATCCGCACATGGACAAGCGGCGATTACCGATATACACAGACAAAATCCTATATGGTTATTCGTGATCTTAATGTGGAATATGACGGTGTTCCTGCTGACGGCTCCAGAAAAATTGAGGATGATCTTATGGAATCGATTGAGCCGTATGATTACCGCAATACCAAGGATTTTGATATGGCTTATCTGAGCGGTTTTTTAGCTGACAAATTCGATGTTAATAAAGAGGAAGTATATCCGAGAATACACCAGAGAATGTTTGAAAATAATGCGGCAGCTATAGAGTCTTCCTGCGGCTATGATAAGCTGGTCGGAAAGAAATTCAATAATGATGTAGAAAAACTGAGATGGAATTATATGCTTCTGCCTGTATGGTTTATGACATTTCATTATAAGGGTAAAATGTGGGAATATGCTATTAACGGTCAGACCGGAAAAATTGCCGGCGAGCTTCCCATTGATGAGAGAAAAATGAAAAGACATCTTGCGTTGGTGGCAGTCATTACAATGCTGATCGTGTTGGTAATAGGATATTTTTTAGGGGGGCTGTTATAATGGTAAGAAGAATAATAATTTCTCTGACAACAGTTTTCCTGATTATTTCATGTTTTTCTACTACACTGTTTACAGAATTGAAGGTATATGCTGCCGGAACAACGGGTTCGGATGTTGCAAATCCGGAACATGAGTTTACGTACAGCAGTACAGATATGAATAAATCACTGCTGACAGGAAAGTTTTATCGTACAAAAAATGCTTATTTTAAGGATGAAGCCAATGTTTTTAACTCCGATGATTATTACGGAAAATTCTATGAAAATGTTCAGGCCGCTGCCGATGAAACAGGGATGAACATTGCAATATTCCTTGGCGGTCTGTACAGAGGTGACAGTACTACAGAAAAGTTTACCCGTGAAGGTATTAAGACACTTTTTAGCATGGAATGGGATCAGAACTCGGTTTTTTTGTATCTTGACTTTGAGGGAAAATCTTCTTCATATGATTATATCTGTACTTGTCATGATGCCAAACTTTATTATCCGGCTTCCGGTCTGGATGACAGAGTAGAGGAAATGATACAGAATATGTATGACTTTCTTCCGAAAAGCGGACAAGTAATATACAAGACTAAGGTACAGAGCGCTATTAATTCATTTCTTCTTGATCTGAAAAAATATAAGAAAAAGGGTCCGGTGTGGGACAGCAGCTATCATAATGACGAAAAAGGATGCTACAGATATGTCTTTTTCGGAAGTATCATTGATCAGCCTTTCCCGCCGTATAAATATCTGGTTGTATTTCTTGCAATAGGGATTGTTGTCGGAATTATTATTGGTTTGTACAGTAATCAGTCTATCAGAAAAAAATACAAATTCAGGGAACTTCAGAAGGCATCTGCTTATACTTCGCATAACCGTATTCATTTTAACGAGGTGGCAGATCAGTTTATAAGTGAACATACCACTAAAACGTATATTCCGCC
>CACZPV010000105.1 GCA_902783065.1 uncultured Ruminococcus sp. | reverse complement strand
TTCAAAATCATTTTGCGTCAGAGTAATATTTTTTGATCCGCAGCTGATTTCAATATTAATATCATCTCTGAGATCCTTTAGTCTGTTTTGCAGCGCATCATAAGCCTCGCTAAGTGTTTTTCCGGCAACCTTTACACCAGAAACGGTAACATTGTCACCGAATACAATACTTGCAGTATTGATAGTTTTAATTTCTGCGGATTCTTCTCTGAGGACACCAAGCGTCTGTTCGATAGAATCTTCCCGGTCAGATGCCGCAGCATCCTTTGCTTCTTCTGATACAAAGCTTTCGTCTGAATTTGCAACTGACGGACTGTTATTACCATTAATGATCATCACAGCACCAACTGCCGCAATGCACAATACTGCAACACACGCTGCCAGAGGCACAACAGGAAATCTGCTTTTTTTCTTTGTAAATCTCTGCTGTTCAATTTTTGTTTTTCTGACAGGCTTCTCAGGTGCCGCAAAAACGACTACATCATCATCTTCCGTCTGAGGAGCTTCTTCAGTTTCATCAGCGGATTCTGAGGATTCTGCTGATTCTGAAAATTCCGGTGATTCCTCCTCTGCGGCAGATACTTCCGCAGGAGCAGAATCGATTTCAGCATTTTCTGTTTCAGGATCAATCACACTATCCGATACAGTTTCCTCAGTCACTTCCGATGCTGTTTCTTTCTCTGCATGAGTTATCTCCTCAGGTTCTGACTCTTCCTTAATATCAGATGAAAGAACAACAGGTTCTCTTTTATTGATAGGCGCTCTTTTATTAGGAACCTTTTTTTCATCCTCTGTATTATCTGTCTTTAAGTTTTCAGGCTCATATTCAGGGAATTCCGTATCATCCGTTTTAAGTGCGCCGAATAAGAACGAAACCTCTTCCGCTGTATTATCATCCGACGAAAAATCAAATGATATCATATTTTCATTTTCTTCCGATGTCTTTTTTTCTTTTTCCATATCCATATATTTACCTCCTGATACAGATATACATAACCTTTCCTCCCTGAGCAGAGAGGATCCGAACCTGAATTCTTGTTATATCAATATATCAAAAAGAACAGATTTGTTTATATTCTCTTTCCCAAGTAATATAATACTACATTCGCAGAGTTTTTGTAAAGTATTTTTTTCATTTTTCGCCATATAAATTATGCCAAACATTATTTCTCATCATGTGCTTTTTTGGTTCATTTGCCCATCCCGCTGCCCTTCCAACCGGGAAGCGGCAGAAAGTTGGGACGGATTCAGGTAAATCATTCAAAACACGAAGTTCCGTCATAAATTTTTTGCCGCCAACCGAAGGCTGGCGGCAAAAAGAAACATTATTTACTCCTCAGTCTTTTCTGAATCCGGGTCTGACTTCACTGCATTTTCGCCGGAGTTATTTTTGTTCTGATCTTCCGGAGTTTTTTCCGGCGGCTCTTCTGTCGCAACAGATTCATCCTGCGATTGTTCATTTTCGGCTTGTTCTGTAACGGGAATGTCCTCCTCATACAATTCAAAAAGCTCCTGAGTATAGAAATCTTCTGTTTCAGCATCTTCATCATCTTCCGTAAAACACATGGAAACACTGCGTTTTCTTACAGGTGCTTTCCATAAAAACAGATAAGCGATATAAAGCACTATACCGGCTCCCGATACAACAGCGCCCAGTCCTATTCCGGGTGTAGAAAAGCGGAATTCAATTTCTGCCGGCGCATTTCCCGGTACTCTTACTGCCATAAAACCAACATTAACTCTTTCGATCTCTACAGGCACACCATTAACTGATGCGCTCCAACCGCTTTCATACGGAATACTGAAAAATACCAGCTGATCGGTATTGTTTGCAGACCGGAATTTTGCAGTAAAGCGGTTATCCTCAAACACAACTTCTGAACAAACATTCTGCTTTCTTGCTTCACAGTCTCTGAAATATTCTTCTTCGGTAAAATTCGCTGTTGTAATATTATTGTAGTGCTTCAGGATTCCTCTGTATTTTCTTGCCTGTTCTTTTGTCAGCACAATAGCTTTCAGCAGAGCAAGATGTCTGTCAGATTGTGTCAGCTTATCATATTCTTCAGTAGTAATATATTCGTCATAGGTAAATCCATACGGGATATAGCAGGTATTCTCATATACGTTATAGTTTTCCTTTGTCATCAGGAATTTCCATCCGGGCATTTCTGTAGAAGATTTTTCCGTTGTACCTTTACTGAATTTATTCTTATCCTTGTTATAATCAAAAAGATATTTAACTGACAGCAGACTTCTCAATCCATACACATCTGTTTTCGGACGGGAAGCCACGCTTCTTTCAACTCCGGCAGTACTGTAAAAATCCATTACCGAGCCGGGTACAATACTCTGAAATGCCTGTATTGTAGGAATCTGCCAGTACATTCCCATATTATCCATTTCTTCATAGAAGTCAGATCGTACACTCCTGAGATCCTTCAGATCTTTCTCAAATTCACCCTTTAATCTGATTGCATCACCGTAGATATGATCATATTTGTAAGAAGCATTTATCACACCAACTCCGATCATAACATTGGCATATCCCACAATCAGAACAGAAAGCACTATAGCAGTCACTCTGATAAACAGTTTTTTATTCTTTCTGAGGCAAAGGATAATCGCAAGCGCCGCCAGACTTATAAAGGCAATTGCACACCATACCCAGAAACGATCACTGTATTTTTCAAGTCCGAGTTCATGCTTGCTTGAGGCATCATTCCAGGAATCTTCCGGAAGAAATCCGACCATTGCGGTAATTGCCGCTGTGATCAGGAAAGTTTTGATCAGAGCAGGTTTATAATCGACTTCTTCCCTGTCAAGACACATAATTGTGGCAAGAGAAAGCATAAGCGTCAGCATATAGAACCATCTTGCATAATAAGATAAATTAAACAACTGAAACGCCGAATTCAACATAGGAACAAATGCCATAATAAACAGAACCGGAATCAGTTTTTTCAGCCACTTGCTTGTTTTCAGTCCTTTGAATGTAAACACTCCTACCATACTGAACAAAGGCAGCCATGCCGCCACGCTTGCCCATTTAGCATTGGAATCAGGAGTAAAATTAGCATAAGCCGGCATATCAGGCGGGAAGAAAAAGGATTCTATAATATGAAGATATCTTTGTTCACTTGAATAAACAATTGCACCCCAGCCATACGGGAAATTATTGACTCTGTTATTCTGAAGCACAGCAAAAATCGAAGGCACTATCACTATACCTGCGCCGAGAAAACCAACAAGTATCTCAAAGGCAAAACGGACAAAATCCAACAGTTTCATTTTATAGCTTTTTGTTGCCATTCTGAAACACCAGTAAATAAAAATGAAAACAGCCTGTCCTGCAAAGAAATAATAATTGACAGCAGCAGCCAGAAAAACAGACGCACCGACAACACCCTTACGGTTATCATAAATAAACATATCAATAGCCGCCAGCATCAGAGGAAATGTGATCATTGCCTCGTGAAAATGGTTGAAAAATATATTATAAATGCCAAATCCGGAAAAAGCATACAATAATGCACCGAACATAGCAAACCGCTGTTCCCTCACATAACGGCGCAGGAACAAATAGGCACACATGGACGATAAGCCAAATTTCAGCATAAGCATCGGCGCCATCAGATAAGGTACGGCTGCACTCGGAAACAGCATCGTCAGCCAGAAAAAAGGACTTCCGATCATATAGAAACTGTAGGAACCAATAATATTTGCACCCAGATCCGTTGTATAGCTCCAACCGATATTGCCGCTCTGAACACTGTCATGTATCATCTGATAGAACGG
>CACZPV010000104.1 GCA_902783065.1 uncultured Ruminococcus sp. | reverse complement strand
TCCGAAATATTGTAGATGTCAATTTTTTTCCTATTGTTGGAATTGCGTTTCTGATGTATTTTCTATGGAGAAATGCACATCTGGAGAAAAAAGTAAAAAACACATTCTTTACTCTTTCTGCAATTATTCTTATTGAATTGATGATATATAATTTGCAGCTTTACCTATCAGATATTCGGGGATATACTATTCTGCATGCTCTTGTCAAGGCTGTAGGATATGCGATACGACCAGTTATGGTATATTATTTCATAAAAATTGTTATTCGTCATGACGAACGAAAACGGATAAAAATACCACTGATGCTCCCAGCTGCAATTAATATTATATATGCTTTTACAACATTTATTCCTGTGATCAACCGGTACACTTATTATTTTGATTCTGATAATCAGATACACAAAGGTCTGCTTGGCTGGACAACACATATTATTATTGTTGTATACTTGCTTTTCATGCTGCTGCTTTCTTTTAATACTATTGATAAAAAAAGAACATTTGAAAGAATTACTATTGTTTTAATATCTGTTATTATTATCTTAGGTGCACTTTCCGAAACGGTTTTACATAGTCATTCCGTACTGCGCTGTACAATAGTAGGAAGTCTGATTTTCTATTATATGTTTTTTCAGTCGGAAACTTACAGGGATGAAATTATTGTAAAACATATTGAGCAAACGCAAATGTCCGAACGATTGTCATTACAAATGGTACAGGCTCTTGCAAGAACTGTAGATGCAAAAGATTCATATACTAATGGTCATTCTCAGCGTGTAGCGGATTATTCGAGAGAAATAGCTAAACGTCTTAATAAGGACGAGGCATTTCAAAGAGAAATTTATTATATGGGACTGCTGCATGACATCGGAAAAATCGGTGTACCCGATTATATTATCAATAAGACAGACAAGTTGACTGATGACGAATTTTCAACAATAAAAACACATCCTGAAATTGGTGCTGAGGTACTGCAGGATATTACCGAAATGCCGAATCTGTATTATGGTGCAAGATGGCATCATGAAAGATACGACGGAAAAGGATATCCGGATGGACTCAGAGGGGATCAGATCCCGATAGAAGCACGAATAATTGCAGTAGCAGATGCTTACGATGCAATGACATCCAAACGAAGTTACCGTGATGTACTGCCTCAGAATGTAGTAAGGGCAGAGTTAGGCAGAGCAAAACGAACACAGCTTGATCCGTTTATTGCCAATATAATGCTTGAAATGATGGATGAGGATATTGACTATCATATGAAAGAACAAAGTGACAATAAACCTGAGGAAGAATTTGAAGTTTTTACAGAGGATCGCACAGGACGAAATAAGGCTATAAACAACGACTTTGAAAATGCATCTTCTAAACCTAAATTCGAATAAAACAAATCTGCCATAAAAATAATCAGCCCCCTAAGTCAGAACAAAAACTAACTTAGGAGGCTTTTTTTATGATAATGCGTTTATACTAATATCTTATAAAAAATCATACAGTCTGATGTTTTTATTTTCCCACACAAAAACGATGAAATACCTGATCAACAACTGCCTCAGTTACTCTTTCTCCTGTCAGTTCCAAAAGACAGTTAATAGCTTCTTCAATAATAATTGTAACAGCATCAAACGTAATTCCCATATCTAATGCTGTCAATGCTTCTTCTATACTGTGTAATGCCTTTTGAGCATCACTGTATTGTCTTTCATTTGCAAGAATCCCCTGAGAAGGATCCAGCTTTGATGTACCGGCAATTTCAGCAACAGCATTCTCCAATTGTTTGGTATCTGCATCGTTTTTTGCAGAAATGAAAACCACATGATTTACTTTACTGCGAATATAATCACTATCAATTTTTGATTCCAGATCCGTTTTATTCACAATGGCAACAGCAGGTGCATTTTCTAATAATCCTATAAGTTGTCTGTCTTCTTCGGTAAGAGGTGAAGATGCATCAAATACAGCAAAAATCAAACCTGCCGAAAGCAATCTTTCTTTTGCTCTTTTTACACCTATGCTTTCTACAATATCATTGGTATTGCGCAGTCCTGCCGTATCAGACAAACGAAGCGGTACATTACCAAGCATAACCGTTTCTTCTATAATATCACGTGTAGTACCGGGTATATCGGTAACAATAGAACGTTCACAGCCGGCAAGCAGATTCATTAACGTTGATTTGCCTACATTAGGACGTCCTGCTATAACCGTATCCACCCCTTCACGCATTACTTTACCTGCATCATAAGTGGAAAGAAGATTCTTCAATTCGCTTTTACATTTTAAAAGACCATTTCTGAGTTCAGATTCATCAATTTCGGGAATTTCTTCTTCCGGATAATCTGCCCATGCTGCAAGATGAGCTGCAAGATTCAGGAGTTCATCGCGTACTCCGTTTATTCTTTTTCTAAGGCTCCCTTCCATTGCCGAAAGAGCAGCGCGGGCAGACTGTGATCCGGATGCAGCAATCAACTCCATTACGGATTCTGCCTCTGTCAGCCCCATTTTACCATTAAGAAAGGCTCTTTTTGTAAACTCTCCACCCTCTGCCGGTTTTGCTCCATGAGACAGAACTGCCCGCAGAACTCTTTTGGTGATATACATTCCACCGTGACAGGATATTTCTACAACATCCTCTCCCGTATAACTATGAGGTGACCTGAAAACAAGAGCAACCGCTTCATCAATAATTTGTCCCTCATCAATAATTTTACCAAAAGAGGCAGTATATCCTTTCATTTCAGAAATTTTCTTACCGGAAACAGAATTAAAAATACTTTCAGCCACTAAAAGTGCATTTTCTCCCGATATTCTTATTACTCCCATACCGCCTACACCATTTGGCGTCGAAATTGCTGCAATCGTATGTTCCATAATACCCTCCAAAAACAAAAATCACAAAACATGATTATAAATCCACAAATACTATATCATTAATCTAACCTTTGCAAACTAAAATAATCTGAATTTTATACCAATTCTTGATAGACAGAATGTTTTGACGAAAGTAAACCAAAAAGTCAGTGAATTTTATCGATTCACTGACTTTGCGGATTATTCACATTCTTTAATAAAATACTCTGATATATAACTAATGTCAGACAGACGGAGCAAAATTTTACAGATGAAAGAATACCGCTTGTGTTACTCCAATCATGGCTGTCATTAATTGAATCTTCCACATGAAATTCTGCAAATTAATATCATTTTCCGAATCTTTCATCTGAAGATTTTTTTATCTCGATTTTACCGTAAAGGGATGTATCAGGACGTTCATTGATACTCTTTCTTACGCTTTCAGAAGCACTGTCATTCTCAAAGCTGCTGAACATACTGTCCTGAGGATGAGATTCTCCTTCGCTGTATTGCCTGCGCTGATAGCCGTTTGTACGAGGTTTGCGGTTATAGGAGCCATCTTTATTAAAATTACTGCTCCTTCTTCCACGGTAACCTCCTCTATCCCTGTAACTTGGCTTATAGTCCGGATCAGGTCCGATTACCACATGGCGCTGAAGATTCTCGCCTTCACTCCATGAAACAGCACCTCTTACCTTCTGAACAGCTGTATGGATTATTCTTCTTTCGTACGGATTCATCGGTTCCAATGAAGTTTTCATACCTGTTTTGCAGGCTTTAAATGCCAGCTTCCTGCCAAGAATTTCAAGTGTTTTTTCTCTTTTTTCACGATAATTGCCAATATTAATAGAAATTCTATAGTATTCATTATCTACATGATTTGCTACAAGACCTGTCAGATACTGTAATGCATCAAGAGTTTCACCTCTATGACCAATAATAAAACCAATATCTTCTCCTTCGATGCTGATAACAGCACCGCCTTCCACTTCCTGCGCGTTAAGTTCATAATCACTTATACCGAGATTATCCAGAATTTCAGAAAGATATCTCTTAGCACAGTCAAGAGGAGTCAATTCCACATAGGCACGAATGATAGCAGGCTTTCCTCCAAAGAAAAGTTTCTTTTTTTCAGGCTGCTGTAAAATTTCTATCTGAATATTTTCTTCTTTAAGTTCTGTTTTTGCTTTTTGCTCGGCTTCTTCTAAGGTTTCCGCCGTAATTTTTACTTCTTTGATCATATTCATAACCTCCTGCTATCTTTTCCTGCCCAGATAGCTGCTTTTGTCATTGTTTTTGGAAGATTTCTTAGACTTATTTTTCTTTGCTGAATTTCTACTTTTCTTTTCTCCGGCAGTTTCTTTCACCGATACCTGCATATTTGCATCAAATTCAGGCGCTTCTATAAACTCGTATTTTGATTCCTGTTCTTTTCTAAGAACAATTCTCTGCGCTTCAGCTTTTGCTTCCATAATACTTGGACTGTAGAACTTATTCATAATCAACGACTGTACAAATCCAAACACATTAGATGCAATCCAATAAAAACCTACTGCACCCGGTACACTATAAGCAATCCACGCTGTAAACAACGGCATCATAAAGATCATAAGAATCATACAGCCCTGCATTTTTGTACCGTTAATAAGCTGCATAATTATCATACTAACAACGGAAGTCAGAAAACACAATACAGGGATCATCCACATCATAGATTCCCAGGAACTCTGACTGGGTGTTGCCAGCAAATCCAGTCCACAGAAATTAAATCCCTGACTGAAATCCTTGATACTGCTTGCGTCATTGGAATTAAACAGTGCATTTCCGTTTCCGTCTACAAGATATTTTTCAAGTGAACCAAAATATTTTACAATACTGATTTCTCCGTATCGTCCGTTAATAGACGTTCCAATTCCTGGTAAAGTACTTATACTGTTCATAGCAGCACTTACTTTGTCAGCTGCTATATGAAGTGTATTCGTAAGGGGATTCAAAACGGAATAATATACGCCGAACAGAACAAACATCGGTGCTAACATAGGCATACAGCCGGCTGTAGGGCTTACATTCTCCTTAGCCATAAGCTTCTGGACTTCCTCGTTAGCTTTCACACGGTCATTTTTATATTTTTCCATGATTTCCCTTTGTTTTTGCTGAAAACGGGCATTAGATGCCATTGATTTCTGCTGACTAACCGAAAAAGGAAACAACAGAACCTTAATTACGATCGTAAACAAAATAATTGCAACACCGTAATTTTTTGTGAGGAAAAAAGCCGACCATAAAACATAGCCGAATATTCCTCCTATCACATTAAAAAGAGCTTCCATTAAACTAAGATCATTCCCTTCACCTTTATCTAATGTCATAATCTTTATGAAAAAATGCACATTATTCTCTTTTTCATGATTGATCCGGTGATTTCGGGAGTTTTATACAAATTGCCGTACTTCTTGTTTTCAATCATTATTTATGACATTGGAGATCCGGACAAATACATATAACTTGTATCACTCATCCGTTTGTCCGGAATTGTTATTTCTGTTTTCTTCATATACAATACGCTTTGCTTTCCTCTTTGGCTCCGGAACGGGATCATACCCTCCTCTGGAAAAAGGATTGCATCGCAGTATTCTCCAGACAGTCAAAACCGTTCCTCTGAAAGCCCCGAAATTTTCAATCGCCTGTATACCATAAGAAGAACACGTGGGATAATATTTACATTTCGGAGGAGTTTTTGAAGAAATATTTTTCTGATAAAACCTGATAAGCCAAATAAGCGGGCGCTTCACTGTAAAACACCCGCCTCTTTCAGCTCTTTTCTCATAGCACGCAGAATATCATCACTCTTCACATAAGGAGTCTTACCTCTGGCGACAAACACCAGATCCACTCCCTGCCTGATATCACAAGCAATTAAACGATACGCTTCTCTGATAATTCTGCGGGATCTGTTGCGCAAAACGGCCTTACCTATTTTTTTGCTGGTAGTAATACCGATCCTGGTCATTCCCCGTCTGTTTTTCAGCACATATGTAACGAGAACAGGAGAAGCATAGGAACGGCCTTTTGAGTAAATTCTGCGAAAGTCATTATTTCTTTTTAAAGTAATGATCTCACTCAAAATGATCAACCAATCTTTCTTTTACTCATCAAACTGTCATCCATACCCCGCTGATCTGCGAAGTACAGCCGCCTGCGGTTCACACTGAAACAACTGAATCAGTATGTAAGTCTTTTTCTTCCCTTTGCTCTGCGGCGGGCAAGCACCTTACGACCATTGGCAGTAGCCATTCTCTTTCTGAAACCATGCTCCTTCTTTCTGTGGAGCTTCTTGGGCTGATATGTTCTCAGCACGAAAATTCCTCCTTTCAAAGCTGATACATAAAAGTATCTCAAAACTGTTCAAGATATAACCTTGCACCGTAAAATTATAAACTATAAACACCGCTTCTGTCAATAAAAATTTAAAAATTTATCTGATTTATTGCGTATTTTTTTATTTCCTTCCATTAATTAACCGGCCTTTTAAATAAAATGTGTTCAGATTCACTCTACATTATAAAAAAATCTGAATATGCAATAAAATAAATAATTCGTAAATTCTGTTTTTATTTGAAGCCGCAATTAACGATCGAACAAAAATTCCGGGAGTTTTATAATAAATCTAAGCAAAAACAAATTCAGTATTTTGAATTACTGATAATCCTTGACTTAAGATATTACAGTTTGAAAGTGGTAACATTATCCCAAAAAACAAACAAATTTTTAGTAAAAATTTAATCCGGGTAACTAAAAAAACAAAAAATTTAAAAAATTTGCATACATATCAGTTTATAATAATGATTTGATGTTGAAAAGTTAAAAACTTTATGATATAATTAATCTTGTATAAGTGTTTGCATATTAAAGGAATATCCGTAATCAAAGTTAAGGAAACACTTAATAATCAAGAAATTCGATTTAACACAAAACGGGGCTTCTGGTGTGGATTCTTCCCGATAGTGCATAAGTTCCTCTGGCAGGTTACTTGTGCTCCGGAGGTGACACTCGACCCCGATGCCGATTTATAAAATAATCATATTTTCCTTAATGTACCGGATATGAGCCTGATATGCAGGCATGACTGATAAAGTCGGAAAATAAAATACAGGAGAAGAAAGGTATAACTTTATGGATTCATTTAATGAAGCATGGGACGTTATATGTGAATACTGCAAACAGCATATCACTCAGATTGCTTATAATACGTGGATAAGTAAAATCACACCTGTAAAAATGGATTTTGCAGAGGGAAAAGCAATCCTCATGGTTCCCGCAGAATTTCACAGACAAACTCTTATCAGAGGATATATGCAGCTTCTCAATGAAGCGTTTGCCAGCGTTTTTGGCGAAGGAATAAAGATAGTAGTTATTGTGCCGGATGAAACAGCAGCACAAGAAAAAGAAAATACTGAAACCATCGTTGACGCTGATTACGAATTTACATTTGATACATTTATCGTAGGTTCTTCAAATAAGTTTGCTCATGCAGCATCTCTTGCTGTAGCAACTAATCCCGGAAGAGCCTATAATCCGCTTTTTATTTACGGAAACTCAGGACTTGGCAAAACACACCTTCTTTACGCTATCAGAAACGAAATTCAGAAAAATGATCCCAAAAAGAAAATTATATATGTAAAGGGAGAAGATTTTACCAATGAACTGGTAGAAGCACTCATGAAAAAGTCCAATATAGAGTTCAGACAAAAATACCGCCAGTCAGACGTACTTCTGGTTGATGATATTCAGTTTATCGGAGGAAAAGAATCCACACAGGAAGAATTTTTCCATACATTCAATACATTGTATGAGGCAAAATGCCAGATTGTACTGACATCTGACCGTCCGCCGAAAGAAATAAAAACCCTTGAGGACAGACTGAGAAGCCGTTTTGAATCCGGACTTATTGCTGATATTCAACCGCCTGATTTTGAAACAAGAATTGCAATTATCAGACGAAAGGCAGAATTGCTTCAGATAGAACTGCCGAATGATGTAACAGAATATATCGCTACAAGATTAAAAAGCAATATACGGCAGCTTGAGGGAGTAGTCAAGAAATTAAAAGCAAAAAATCAGCTTTACGGAGATAAAATAACCATTAATATAGCTCAGAAAACCATTTCAGAGATTCTTAATAACGATCAGCCGCCTCCATTGACAGTCGAGATGATCATTGACGAAGTAGCAAGGCATTTTGGTCTGACGGGAGATGATATAAGATCATCTAAGCGTAACTCAAATATATCTAACGCAAGACAGATTGCTATTTATGCAGTCAGAGAAATTACAAATATGTCAATGAATCTGATAGGAGAAGAATTCGGAGGCAGAGATCATTCTACGATAGTTTACGCACTGAAACAAATTGAGAAAAATATGGACAAGGATCCAAAGCTCAAAGCTACTGTAGATGATATTATAAAAAATATTAAAAACAGATAAATTAAACATTATGTTGAAAACTTTTTAACTTTTCAACTTTTCCGGTTGAATAATAAAAATCCCAATGAACAAAATTATCAACAATTATTCAACAATTAACCAACACCATTCAACAGTAAAGTTTAAAAGTAAAAAAGAAGAATATTTTTTCATATACAAACGCACAAAGATTCAACAGGCAAAAAAAGGACAAAACTTCGATTAAAACAAAAGTTATTTTCATTTTCAACTTTTTAACAGCCTCTACTACTATTACTATAAATATATCTTTTCTGTTTTATTAATTTTCAGCAAAAGGAAGGATCAATATGAAATTTGAATGTAACCGCCATAAATTAACAGAAGCAGTTACAAATGTTCAAAGAGCTGTTTCTGCAAAATCATCTACTCCGGCTTTAGAGGGTATTCTGATGAAAGCAGAAAACAACCAGTTATCACTTTTTGGATATGACCTCGATATATGTATTACAACAATAATTGATGCTCATATTATTAATGAGGGTGCAACTGTAATAACAGCAAAACTGTTTTCAGAAATTATAAGAAAATTACCCGAAGAAACAATCACAATTGACGTAGACGAAAAAAATATAGTCTATATCACCAGCGGAAAAGTAGACTACAAAATTATAGGAATGCCGGCAGGGGATTATCCGGAAATTCCTGTTATAAGAAGTACTGATGTAATAAAAATTGACGGCGAAACTCTGAGTTCAATGATCAGACAAACCATTTATGCGGTGTCAGATAAAGACATAAAACCAGCACATAAAGGATCTTTATTTGAAATAGAAAATAAGAGTCTGCGTATAGTTTCTGTTGACGGATACAGACTTGCAATCAGAACTGAAAAAATTGATTATGAAGGAGAAAAGAAATTTATTGTCCCCGGAAAATCATTTCTTGAAGTTACAAAACTGATTACAGATAATTGTGAAAACATCGATATTATAGTAAGCGGCAGACATATTATATTCAGGATCAATACTTATTCGGTAATTTCAAGACTGATAGAGGGAGAATTTATGAATTATAAAACCTCTATTCCGAGTATTCATGCTACAAAACTAAAAGTAAATACAAGACAACTTATAAATACAATTGAAAGAATGTCACTGCTCCTGACAGACAAAATGAAAAGTCCTATCAGATGTCTGATAGATAACGGCATGATCAAAACAAGCTGCACTACTCCGCTTGGTCAGGCAAGTGACGAACTGAATGCACTGATAGAAGGTGAAGGAGTAGAAATCGGATTTAATAACAAGTTTTTGCTGGACGCTTTACGATACAGTGAAACTGATGAAGTAAAACTGATGCTGAATGGCTCACTAAGTCCAATGGTAGTTACTCCTACAGAAGGAGATAGTTTCCTGTTTTTACTTCTTCCTATGAGGCTGACACGATGAATATTAAAAAAATAAAAATAAGAGATGAAGAAGAATATATTCGTCTGGACAATCTGATGAAACTTTCCGGCTGCGCCCAGACAGGCGGACACGCTAAAATTGTAATACAAAACGGTGAAGTAACTGTGAATGGCGAAATCTGTACCATGAGAGGAAAAAAACTCCGCAGGGGAGATATTGCTGAATTTGAAGGCTCTGTTTTTGAGGTGTGCTGATTTGATTGTAAAACGTCTGGATTTCATAAATTACAGAAATCTCGAAAATGCATGTTTTATTCCTAAAAAAGGTATTAATATTATCTGTGGCAGCAATGCACAGGGAAAAACGAATCTCATTGAATGTTTGTGGCTGTTTACAGGCGGACGATCATTTCGAGGTTCCAAAGAAAAAGATATCATTGCTTTCGGAAAGGAAAAAGCTATAATAAAAGTTATTTTTGATTCAGAAGGCAGAGAGCAAAACATAGAAATCTCCATTGAAAAAGGAAAAAGGAAAGCATCTCTTAATGGAATATCTAAAAATTACCTTTCTCAAATCATAGGAAGTTTCTGCGCCGTTGTTTTTTCTCCCGATCACCTCACATTGATAAAAAATGGTCCTGATGAAAGACGCAGTTTTATAGATGGCGCAATCTGCCAGATACGACCAATGTATGCGATGTTGCTTTCAAGATATAAAAAAATACTTAACGAAAGAAATTCGCTTCTTAAAAACATTGCCAAGCATCCTGAATTAGTGGATACAATTTCTGTATGGAATGAAACACTGGCTTTTACTGGAGCAAAAATTGCCTCTGAAAGAGCGTCTTATATCAGAAAGCTGAATGAACCGGCATTACATTTTTATGATGGAATCAGCAAGGGAAAAGAAAAACTGACAATAGAATATAAAATGAACTGCAAGGCTTCTGTTGATGCTGATGAACAGGAAATTTTTGATAAAACACTGGAAAGATTAAGGCAGAAACAAAATGAGGATATCTATTGCGGTTATACAACATCAGGTGTTCACAGAGATGATCTTGTTATTAAAATTGATGAAAAGGAAGCACGAAATTTCGGTTCTCAAGGACAGCAAAGATCCGCCGTCCTTTCATTGAAGTTGGCAGAAGCTTCCGTATTGGGAGAGGAAAAAGGAGAAAATCCTATTATTTTGTTAGATGATGTTCTGAGTGAACTTGATGCATCAAGACAGAATTTCTTACTAACCAAACTTGATGATATGCAGGTTTTTATAACCTGCTGTGAAAAAATAATTGATACAGACAATGTTATTTATGTAGAAAACGGACGTCTGGATGATTATAGTAAATAAACTAAGCAAATAATGATTAAATTTATTGATAATAGTCCGGATTTAATTGACACCCCGGAATAGTAAGCAATCTAATGGCGTAACTTATGCAGAGTTGGTGAAACGAAACTCCGAAAAAAGCCTCTTTCGTCTTACTTCAAGCTTAATGAAACAATTTATTCATTGTTGCCTAAAAAATAAAGTGGAAAAGGATCAAAAATGTATCTTCATATTGGAGGAGATACGGTAATTAATACCAAAGAAATAATAGGAATATTTGATCTGGATAATTCTACCGTATCTTATAAAACAAGAGATTTTCTTGCTGAAGCACAAAAAAGCGGAAAAATTGTTAATGTCTGCAATGATCTTCCAAAATCATTTATTATATGCAGACATGACAATGAAGATAAAATCTATATTTGTCAGCTTTCACCGATTACATTGATTAAAAGAACAGATAAAAAATAAACTATAAGGTGATGTTGATTTAACTAAGAGAGGAATGGTTATATGGCTAAAAGACTGCTTACGGAATGTCCTTATTGTCACCGGAAAATTTCATTTTTTGGTGCTGCAATACTCAAAACAAAGGGTGAACATTGCTGTGCAGGCTGTAAATGCATTTCAAATGTTACCATTAACAAATCTATCTATGGGGTAGCAAGCGGTGCAGTGGTACTTTCGTTCCTGATTCTGTTTCTATACTCAATTTTTGGAGATCATGGAAATATATGGGGAATATTTTATGTATTGGCTCCGTTTTTGATTTTTTACATTCTGGTTCCATATTTTGTAAGGCTGGAACCGTGTAATGATAAATCAGCAGTTAAAAAACTTCATAGAAAAATAAGTCCTATTCCCGAAGAAAAGCAAAAAAGCTATGTTCAGGAACAACCGATTGATCTCGATATAGGTGCTGATTTCGGCGCAAGCTTTATGAAGGTAAAAAATAGTATTAAAAGTGAACAGGATGAAGATCCCGATTTCAAGGACAGCCGTATTATAGATGAAAATGAACCGGCTGAAGATATCAGTTCAGGGATAGATATTGATATTACCGGCAGCATGAATCAGACCGGTGACATTATTGTTGAGGAAAAGAATGAAGAACCTCAGACAGAAAATAATAATCAGGAGAAAACAGAAGAATCAGATGCCGTTGAAACGGATGAGAAAAAAGATCCGGAAGATGACAGCCTTAATGGCGGCGGAGATGTTTCTTTTATTTTTGGCAGAGGAAAATAAAAGAAAGAGGTGCCTATTTTGCTGAAATTGCCTGTTTGCCCTCACTGCGGGGCTGTTTATACCTATCGGGAAGTAAGCAATATGAAAAAGGGAATACAGCTTTGCTATCACTGTCAGAAGAAATTTAGTGTTCATAAGTCAGCGGGCAGGACAATACTGATGACATCTGTATGTGTGGCATTGATAATTGCTAATACGGCGATTATGTATTCCAGTAATAATTTTATACCGGTTGTAATGATGATTGCAGATGCGGTTTTTGTTACGGCTGCCGTTCTTTTGATTCCGCTGACAGTTAGGTTTAAGCCGGAAAAAATGACAAAAGCGGAAAAAAGAAAAAAAAATCAGAGATCAGGCAAATAAAAAGCCTTTAGTAATATATTTTTGTCGTTTCCATATGTATAACAGAATCATATGGAAAAGCGAAACAAGGGATTATTCCCTTAAGATCCTCGGAGGTAAGATACAAAATGGATAATATGGATCATACGGATATCAATGAAATTTCTCAGACAGAAGAAAAATATGGTGCTGATGAAATTCAGGTACTTGAAGGTCTGGAAGCTGTAAGAAAAAGACCGGGTATGTATATTGGTTCTACAGGACCAAGAGGACTGCACCATCTGGTATATGAAATAGTGGATAACTCGATTGATGAGGCTCTTGCCGGATATTGTACGAAAATTGATGTTGAAATACTTCCGGGAGATATCATCAGAGTAAGAGATAACGGAAGGGGTATTCCCGTCGGAATACAGCCAAAACTTGGGATTCCGGCAGTAACTGTTGTATTTACTGTACTTCATGCAGGCGGTAAATTCGGCGGCGGCGGATATAAGGTTGCAGGAGGTCTTCACGGAGTAGGTGCATCTGTTGTTAATGCCCTTTCTGAATGGACTGAAGTGGAAGTTTATGACGGCAGTAAAATTTATCGTCAGAGATTTGAAAGAGGTAATCAGGTAACACAACTGCAGGAAATCGGAGAAACTCAAGAAAAAGGTACTGTTGTTACTTTTAAAGCTGATCCGGAAATATTTACCGAAACAACCTCTTACGATTATGAAGTGCTTTCCACAAGACTGCGTGAGCAGGCATTCCTCAATGCAGGTATTCATATAGAATTAAAAGATCTGAGAAATGAAAACGAATTACAAAGTGATGACTTCTGCTATGAAGGCGGTGTTTCAAGTTTTGTAGAATATATTCATAAAAAAAGAGGATTGGATATTATTCATCCTGAGATAATGCACTTTACGGCAAAAAATGAGGATGATACCGCTTCTGCTGAAATTGCAATGCAGTATAATGACAGCTATAATGAATTAATTTTGTCATTTGCGAATAATATACATACCAATGACGGCGGTACCCATGAGGAAGGCTTTAAAAGAGCACTTACCAGGGTAATGAATGACTATGCCAGAAAATTTAATATACTGAAAGAAGAAGATAAAAATTTAAGCGGAGAGGACATCAGAGAGGGACTTACTGCAGTAATCAGCGTAAAACTTAAAGATGCTCAGTTTGAAAGCCAGACAAAGGCAAAACTTGGAAATACTTCTATCAGAACATTGGTCGATAAATTAATAAGTGATAAGCTGGAACAATATCTTGAGGAAAATCCCGCAACCGCCAAGTCAATTTTTGATAAGGCAATTACGGCTGCAAGGGCAAGAGAAGCAGCAAGAAAGGCAAGAGATCTTGCCAGAAGAAAAACTGCAATGGAGGGTGCCGGACTTCCCGGTAAACTTGCTGACTGTCAGTCAAAAAATGTGGATGAAACTGAAGTATATATCGTAGAGGGAGATTCTGCAGGAGGTTCTGCAAAGAACGGCCGTGACAGACGCTTTCAGGCAATTCTTCCTTTATGGGGTAAAATGCTGAATGTAGAAAAGGCAAGACTTGACCGCGTTTACGGAAATGATAAGCTTATGCCTGTTATTACCGCTCTTGGGTGTGGAATTGGTGATGAAATAGACCTCAGCAAACTGCGCTATGGTAAAATTATTATTATGGCGGATGCCGATGTTGATGGATCACATATCAGAACGCTTATGCTGACGTTCTTTTTCCGTTTTATGCGACCATTGATAGAAGAAGGTCATGTTTATATTGCTCAGCCGCCTCTTTATAGAATTACAAAAGGAAAAAGTGATCATTATTATGCTTATTCCGATGAAGAAAGAGATAAGATTATGGCTCAGCTTGGAGGCAAATATGAAATTCAGCGGTATAAAGGTCTTGGTGAGATGGATCCTCAGCAGTTATGGGAAACTACAATGGATCCCTCTACAAGAATTATGCTAAGAGTAGAAATGGAAGATGCAGCGGCTGCTGATGAGGTATTTACTATTCTTATGGGAGATAAG
Organism: uncultured Ruminococcus sp.; assembly: GCA_902783065.1. Taxonomy (GTDB): domain Bacteria; phylum Bacillota; class Clostridia; order Oscillospirales; family Acutalibacteraceae; genus UBA1213. The sequence goes on along the minus strand of CACZPV010000104.1, from coordinate 1,913 downwards.
GTAGAACCAAGAAGAGAGTTTATAGAGAAAAATGCAAAATATGTACAAAATCTCGATGTTTAAATTGTATCTGTCAGATGTTTATTAAATTTTCGTCCGCCTTTTAAAGGGCGGCGGGGTTCACTGGCAGCGCCGGTGGTCGTCGATTTCTGTCGGCGAAATCCCCTTTCATTAAAGAAAGGATATTGTATCAATGAGTGATAACGACAGTATTAAGCCTTCGGGCGAAAGTGCAGAAGAAAAGGAAATAAAGGAAATTGTCAAAGAACTGGAAAATGCCGGTAATGAAGATAATCCCGAATGGGATGGTACAGAAGGAGAACTTGTAAGTGATGATGATGCGGAAGAATATGAAATTCCGGAAACCGGATATAAAATTTCTTATGTTCTGACGCAGGAAGAAATGTATCAGTGTTTATATCACAGCAATATGTTTAAGACAAAGGGATTGAGAGCTGTCATACAAAGCATACTTCTGGGAATTGCAGCTGTAATATTTTTTGTAATTTATTTTACAACAAAATCTCAGTATAATCATTATAATTTGATTTTTGGAATAATCAGTCTGGCAACGATTGTTATGATATGGATTGTACCTAATATGTATCTCAAAAGCATGTCAAAAATTATGGCGGACGGAAAAACTGTTGAGGCGGAAATTTATCCGACACATATAGATATCGGCAGAGATGATGGTAAGTGGAGTATTGAACTTGATGGTAAATCCCAGATACAGGAATTTGATAATATTATTATGATTTTTACTGATCATGACAGGTCTTTTGCAATTCCGGAAAGAGTGATCGAACCTGATGTATATAATGAAATAAGAGCAATACTGCTTTCGGGAACAGATCCCGAATAAACGGAGGCAGCATGGAAAAAATAGATAAACTAACAATTACTGCCAGATATGCAGAAACAGATATGATGGGAATTATTCACCATTCTGTTTATCCTGTATGGTTTGAGGCGGCAAGAACTCATTTTATAAAATCAACCGGTATGACTTACAGCGAATTGGAACGGCGGGGAGTAATGCTGCCTTTAGCTGAATTAAGCTGTCAATATATTCTGCCGATTCATTATGAAGATGAAGTGGTAGTTGAAACCAGACTTTCCGGACTGAGTTTTGCGAAAATTGAGTTTTCATATCGTGTGATTCTTGATGGAAAAACAATGGCGCAGGGAAAAACGCTTCACGGTTTTGTAGACAGCAAAACCTTTCGTCCGTTGAGTATAAAAAAAGTTCAGCCAGAACTTTATGCTAAATTAAAAGAAACAATCAGTACAGAGTGGTGTTAGTATGGCAGGAATTAATGCAAAACCTGTATTGTCTTTTAAAAATAAACTCAGGATACGGGAATATGCTGAAGGGTATAAGCTTTATGATATCAGACGGGGAAGAAGTGCAGGCAGAGAGATTAAAGCCAGTTTATTTTTCTTTCTGGCAATGGCGATGCTTTTTATGCTGATGCTGGAAAACTTTAATATTCCGAAATTACCTGTGTGCACAATTGTGCTGCTTATTTGTATGTATATGTGCAGTTATTTTATTTATATTCTTCCGAATATGGCAAAATTAAAGGGAGAACATATTTATAAAAGCTCTGAATTGATATCTAAAGAATACTCGTTTGAATTTTATAAAGAATATTTTATAATGAAAAACGAATATGAAAGTCTGAAACGATATTATACAGAACTTAGTGACTGTCTTGAAACAGATGATATATTCCTGCTTATCGGAGGAATGGAAAAAAAAGTAATTGTAATTTCAAAACATTGTCTTGAAAAAGATAAGTGTGAAAAGTTGTCTTCCTTTTTTCAAAAAGAAACGATAAGACAATACAGAAGAACCAGAAGCCGCAGGAGGAAGAAAAAACAATGATTGAAAAATTAAATGTAAGCTT